>CALMBD010000187.1 GCA_937861115.1 uncultured Bacteroidota bacterium
ATTGCCTGCACACCAATCAATCCGCCGCTCGATGCCACCAATCCGGATATCGACAACTATACCCGGAGTACAGGAGCAAATACGCCGGTTACTACAGCAGCACAACCCGGTGACGGGAAAAGGCGACGTGGCGGTGCGGAGACAGGGTGATCGGCACCAATGCCATCCACCCCTGGTTTCCAACCATTGAACTGCTCTTATGGCCCGTTTAATGGAATTCATATCCGGATACACGCTGCCCTAGCCATATTTGCAGATCCTTTCACCTCTATAATTTACTTTTTATGCATACTATATTGGGCAGTAACGGCACCGTCGGACCCGGATTAGTCGAGGCCTTGCGCCGGCGCAATTTTCCCGTTCGCGGGGTAAATCGCAGACCCCATCCCGGCGATTGGGAATACGTAGTGGCTGACGTCACGAAACCAGCAGATGTAATGGCTGCCGTGGAAGGCTCCGAAGTGGTCTACCTGCTCGTCGGAATTGAATACAATCTCCAGGTGTGGCAGCGTAACTGGCCGGTTATTATGGACAACGCCATTAAGGCCTGCGTGGAAAACGGCGCCAAACTGGTTTTCATGGATAATGTCTATGCCTACGGTCTGGTTGACGGTCCTATGACCGAGGAAACGCCCATGCGGCCCAGTAGTGAAAAAGGGAAAGTCCGGGAAAAAGTTGACCGCATGTTGCTCGATGCCATGGATAGCGGTCTTAAAGCCTGTATAGCCCGCGCCGCTGATTTTTACGGCCCCCACTGCGACACCAGTGTTTTAAACACCACCGTCTTCGAGCGATATGCCGCCGGTAAAAGTGCATACCTGATGGGCAAGGCCGACAAGGTGCATACGTATACCTACTCTTCCGACATCGGGCCTGCGCTCGCTGTGCTCGGCACTGACGCCCGTGCCGACGGACAGGTGTGGCACCTGCCCACCTCGGATGAGCAGTGGACCGGCGCGCAATGGGCACAGGCCGCTGCTGCTGCATTTGGCATTGCACCCAAATATCAGGCGACGCCGACGTTTATGCTGCGCCTGCTCGGCTTGTTCAACCCCCTGATGCGTGAACTGGCAGAGATGAACTACCAGTTCACACATGACTACGTTTTTTCTTCCAAAAAATTTGAAAGGACATTTGGCATGCAGCCTACCTCCATTGAAAAGGGCCTGGCAGAAACGGTGACTTATTACCGCACAAAGCAGGTTACATAAATGAGTTGGCTGCCGTTTACTGCACGATCGGTTTGCCCTCGCTCAGGGTTTTCACCATCCCTTCGAGGCTCTTTTTGTTCATATCGTCCGGCGCCTGTTTAAGGGCAGCCTGGGCGTGCTCAAGGGCTTTTTTCAAGTCGCCCGTTGCCGAATAGCCTCTTGCGAGGCCGACCTGCGTAGGCCAGGCGCCACCCGATTTGTCAAAATTCTTTTGAAACACAGCCAGCGCCTCCACGTATTTTTTCTCCGAGATTAGCTGCCGCCCGTAGCCGTGCAGGTCCATTACGCTGGCCTTGTCCATAGCCATCTGCATGCTTTTGTCCGCATCGGCTGTACGGCCAAGTTTGCGTTCCAGTCCGGCCTTGGTCGACAAGGCGGCAAAGGTTTGCTGGCCGCCAAGCGTCGGGTCGGTCGTACGTTCCGCCCATACCAGTGCCTCTTCGAGGTTGACGTTGTGGGACAGGCACCACTGGGCTGCCGCCTGCATACTGGGCGGATCGAAGCCCATGCCTCCGGAAAGTTGGCGGCGAATGGACGCAACCGTTGTTTTTTCAAGGTCGACGGCAACCGTGAACGGAATGCGCCAGTACTCCCATTCGAGCGCCACCGTCACCGAGCGTTCCGTGGGGTTGGAGAAAATATAGGCCAGCCACTCCCGGCTTTGCGGCAGGTCTTTTTGCTGGTGAACGGTCAACCGCAGCACATCTTCTTCGGGTTTATAGAAATAGGTGCCCCAGCCGTTGGCATTGCTCGAAAAGATGAGGGTACAGGAGTCGGCATACACCGCAATAAAAAAACCGTATTTGCCGGCAGCCAGGGGTTTGCCATCGATGGTTACGTCGGTCGAAAACTCGATGGTTGTGCATTCGTTGGCCCCGGCGCGCCAGGGCGACGACTTGGCTGTGCCGAATCCGATATCGACAAAACCGTAATGAGCCACGGGCGTTCCCCATATTTTCCCTTCCCGGCCTTTCACCCCGGGCGCGTTCCAATGGATATCGATGTCGGTAACCCCCACGCGCTGGCCGGCCCACGATTTTTGGTTAACACCGCCGTCGGGCAGGGAAAGCATTTGCGCATGTAGTGTGGCAGAAGGGATTGCAAGGGCAAAAAAGAAAAGCCAGCAGAGGTGTTTTTTCATGGCAATAATAGTTTTGTTGTCCGAATCGTTTATTTTTCCATGAAAAGGACCGCTTTTAAATGCATTTTCCGAAATAAATATCGACGAAAGGCCCGGAAAGCAGCAGCAATGCCGGGTATTATTGCCATGCCGTGTACACTTTGAGACGACAGAAAAGGGCAGGAAAAAGTGCGGTTGATACCCTATTTTGCTTTAAAATCAAATTTTCGCTCCACAATTGGGTTGTAGCCATACGAAACCGGGACATCTTTGCACTGCTTTGATCGATCAAAAATGATCTACACCACCGGTATCATTATCTCCTTTTTTCTCTGCCTGCTGATGCTTGGCAAGAAAGACAAAACTGCCGCCGACCGGGTACTGGCGTTTTGGATGTTCTGGATTGGCTGTCACCTGTGGCTTTACTACTGGTTCTTCTCCGAAAAGATATTTTCGTTTCCATTCCTGCTTGGACTGAGTATTCCGATGCCCCTTGCGCACCCGCCGCTTCTTTATCTGTACACCGTAGCACTATGCCGGGGTGGTTTGCCGCGATACTGGTGGATGCACTTTCTACCTATCGCAGGCTGCTATCTGTATATGGTTCCGTTTATGCTGTTGCCACCGGAGCAAAAAATCTGGACTTTCCAACATAAAGGAGCCGGTTACGAAGGGTTTATGATGCTGATTGGCATTGCCATAAATGTGTCGGGTGTGGTGTACACGGTATTAGCCCATCGATCGCTGCGAAAACACCGGCGGGTCATCGCAGACCTGTTCTCCAGCGAAGAAAACATCAACCTGCAATGGATGCAAAATCTGATATACGGTCTGGCGATCATTTGGATGGCGGTGTTGTTCGGCCATGATTCGCTCGTATTTGGCGCGGCGGTAGGGTTCGTTTTGTTCATCGGTTACTTCGGCATTCGGCAGGCAGGCATTTTCACCAACCCGCCGGCACTGCAACTGGCGATGGAGCATTATGACAGACCCGATCTGCCGGTGCCCGGCACTGAACCGGAAGATTCACCCGGGGAAAGCCGGCCGTCGTCCGACAGGAAAAAATATGAAAAATCAGGCCTGAGCGCGGAGGCGGCGGAAGACCTGCATCAGCGGCTAAACGACCTGATGACCGACCGGCAGGTATACCGGGAAAGCGAACTCTCGCTCACCGATCTGGCGGAACGCCTGGACACGCATCCCAACTATCTCTCCCAGATCATCAATGAAAAGGAGGGAAAAAACTTCTATGACTACGTCAATGCCATGCGCGTCGAAGCCTTCCTGAAAACGGCTGCCGACCCCAAAAACAGTCATTATACCCTGCTTGCCCTTGCACTGGAATGCGGCTTTAACTCCAAATCGGCATTTAACCGCTATTTTAAAAAAGCGACCGGGCAAGCGCCTTCGGCGTTTCTAAGTTCCGGCACCCTGCAATAATACCCGCGAGACCGGAACAGCGCCGGAAGGATAAACATAGACATGAGTCATCCCGAATTTTCCTGAGTGAATGACCTCGGAGAGGTCAAATGTTTGTAGAAATGATCAGATACGGGTTTTACGACCTCGGAGAGGTCGCACCAGCGGTAATTACAAAGGTTAACATTCGACCTCTCCGAGGTCGTTACGTCTCCCCAGGCCATTGATCTACAAACATTTGACTTCTCCGAAGTCATTTTAAAAATTCGGGATGACTCATGTTGTACTGTTCCACAGCGATGTTTCTTTAAATTCGGGCGGCCCTGCCGTTAAAACCGGTAATTGTATTCCAAGACGGCATATTTCGGGACATACGGCTTCGTTTTCCAGCCCTGGGTAGCCAGGTTTCCCGCCTTCAGCGAAACATCACTCTTCCCGAAAGAAACGCCTGCCTGCAGGCCGTAGAAATAATTGCCGCCCGTCGGAACATACCAGCCGTCGCGGGCGTCGGGGTAGGTTTCCCGCTCAAGGTCGGTGTGCCGGACGTGGGTGGCAATAGCCTTGTCAAAGCCGAATTCGCCGGCCACATACCAGTGCTTCCGGTAGAAACCGGCCACGCCAGAAAATTCGCCGCCAAAATTAATGAGCCTGACCAGGCTGTTTTCAAACCGGCGAAACGGGCTGTACACCTTGACCGTTGCAGAAAAACCGCCGCGGCGGATAACTTCCACCTGACCGCCGAGTCTGACCTTGAAATCGTCGAACAGCCGCTCGCCTGCGGGAAAACTGTACCCGATATTGACCAGAACGGGCATTTTAGTGTTGAATTTGCGCCCGTAACCCAGGCCAAACGTCATGCCGTAGTCCCAGCCCGTCTGTATCTGTACGAATTGTTTTTGTTCGGGTTGGAACGCCTGCCAGTTGATGTTTTGTGCCCATACCGGCGTCGTCAGGCCCAGGAGGGCGATGGTAATAATGATGCTGTTTTTCATGGAAAATTATTTTAAGGAATTCAGGTAAGCGAGACCGACGGGGTAGAAGTTGGCCCACCCGCGCGGAAAGGAGAGCATATCATGTCCGGCATCGTCGACGCGGAACAACTGCACGTTCGGGTACGCAGAAGAGACTTTCCTGGCGTGCGCCTCACCGTATGCCGTGTTGTTTTCGCTGTATACGAACAGTATCGTGGTGTCAAACTGATCCAGGTGGGTCGTCCAGTCGAACCCATCCTTTTCGCCAATAGAAAACAGGGCATCAGACACCACGGCGCCTGCTCTCCAGGTTGGCAACGGACCTTCGTTGCCAACGGGGCTGTCTTTGGCCCCGTCAGCAGAGGCCCACAATCCGAATTTGTAATCCAGGATTTCGTGTTCGTCGCCCCTGCCGGAAAGGAACTGGTCGAGATAAACGGCATCGTTCAGGGTTTCGCTGAACAGGCTGTAGCCGTGCGAACGGTCGAGGTATTCCCGCATTTGTGCATATGTAAACCCGCCCGGCTCGCCGAGTATCGCGCCGTCAACTTTGCCCGGGTAGGCATTGATGTAAGCCGTCGCCAGCATGCCGCCCCACGAATGCCCGAGCAGGAAAACTTTCTGGCCGGCGTGGGTTTTGTAGTGTTCGATGACCGCGTCCAGATCGTCCCACATGACTTGCAGGTTGTACGAGTCTTTGGGATGGCGTTTCGACAATCCGGAGCCCCGCTGGTCGTAAAACACAACCCGGAAGCCGTTATCCGCAAAGGCCTTGCAGTTCAATAAATAACGATAATCGCCGCCGGGCCCGCCGTGGATCACCACCAGCAGAGCGCTGTCGGGATGGCCGAAAGCCTCGGCGTGCAGTTGTGTGCCGTTCACGGCAATGCTTGGCAATGACGGGTCCTGATCAACAGTCAGCGGTACGAGATTGCCGGGTTGGTTGGGGTCGAATTCGCCTTTTTGGCAGGCACTGATCAGGCTTCCAAGCGCAAGGATCAGTCCGAGAGAAAACAGTTGACGTTTCATGTGAATAATGGATTTTGATGCAAAGGTGAGGGGGATCGGCGCGCCGGTCGCCGCTCCTTGCAAGGTGGGACGTCTACTTTTACAGGGCGCTGCACCCGGCTGTTCTACGGCTACCGGGCGGTACAAATCATTACCTGATGGAGGAAGGATTTGAGTAGCGACGGGGCAGCAGGGACAGATAATTCCCGGGCGTCGAAAACGGGCATCGCAGGCCTGTTCGGCAATTCCGCAAGTTTCGGGTTGTTACCTTGCCCGGCAACGGGACATCTTTGCAGTATAATAATTCAACGCCATGTCTGATCGCACCATTGATTACGAACGGGTCGCCAAAGCCATCGATTTTCTGGAAACCCATTTCAAAAGTCAGCCCGACCTCGACGAAGTCGCCCGGCAGGTGCACCTGTCGCCGCATCATTTCCAGCGCATTTTTACGGAATGGGCCGGTGTCAGCCCAAAAAAATTCATGCAATACCTCAGCATCGAGCACCTGCGCAGCCGGATTTTTGACCTGCCCAACCTGCAGGATGCTGCGGATGCCGTCGGTTATTCGGCGCCGTCGAGGGTGTACGATCTCTTCGTGAGCATCGAAGGTGTGACGCCCAACGAATTCAAAACCGCCGGTCGGGGACTGGAAATCCATTACGGTTTCCATCCCACGCCTTTCGGCGAATGCCTGATCGCCCTGACCCCAAAAGGTATTTGTGCACTGTCGTTTGTGGATGAACATTCCAGGCAGGCCGAACTGGACCGTTTTCTGGGCAAATGGCAGTCGGCAAACCTTGTTTTCGATACCGCGAAGACCGCAAGCGCGGTCCGGCAGATATTTGACGCCAAAGAGCCGCGCAAAATCCATTTGCTGGTGCAGGGCACCAATTTTCAACTTAAAGTCTGGGAAGCCTTGCTGACCATTCCGCCGGGCGCCGTCACGACATACCAAAAAATTGCCGGCCATATCCACAACCCCGGGGCCGTCCGTGCGGTGGGTACAGCCATTGGCCAGAACCCGGTGGCGTTCCTCATTCCCTGCCACCGGGTCATCAGAAAAGAAGGTCAGGTAGGCGGGTACCATTGGGGCAGCACCCGAAAAAAGGCCTTGCTGGGCTGCGAAATGGCGTCAACAAACTAGTGGTTAACCATTTCATTCCTTCCGGATTATGATCGATTTTCAATTTTCCGCCCTGCCTGCCAGGGTGTTTGCGGAGTTGTTCTCCAAAACAGATCGCGAACTTGACGCGCTGGGCGCCAGGCGTATGATCGTTGACGTCAAGCCCGGGTTCCCCTGCCGGGTCAGTCTCGTAGATGCGGAGCCGGGCGAAGAGGTCGTGTTATTGCCGTTTATCCACCACGACGTGCCATCGCCATATCGGGCCAGCGGGCCTGTTTTTGTCAGAAAAAACGCGGAGACGGCGTACCCTGCCGTCAATGAGATCCCACAGATATTGCAACACCGCCAACTATCGCTTCGGGCATACGACCGGGCGGGCATGATGGTTGGCGCAAGCGTTGCGGAAGGCAGGGATTTGCGGAGCGCCCTGGGCCTGTTGTTTGAAAACCAACAGGTGGAGTACATCCAGGTGCACAATGCCAAACCCGGCTGTTTCAATTGTACGGTGCGGCGGGTGGGTTAGCATCGGTGCCGGTCGAAAGTGCGAGGTATTGCCGAAAGGGAACTGGTTTGAAGAAAAAGTTGTGGAATGGAGGCCCCATGAAGGCCTGGCATTCGAACTGACAGCCTTTTTGTCCGGAAAAAATGGAATGCCGGGATACGCCAGTTTTTCGACGGACTGAAGGGTTATGTAAAGGGCTAACCGGCGTTTCCTTTAAAACGTGAGAACGGCAGCGCCTTGCCTGACGGGTTCGTGTATCGCGATTGATCCGACGATAGTGACACCTTCCATAAGATCATTTTCCCCATAGCCCCGGACTTTTGCACAGGGCGGGCATACCCCGACGGGGCAACCGCTGTCGATCACCTTTTGGATCATGTCTTTCATCGGCGGGTCGAGGGGGTTCAGATGGACCGCATCTGCGGCGCCTTTACGGACCCAATCGACGCCCGAACTGACCAGGAATACCGAAACATCGAGACCTGAATTGATACCGCCGTTGGCTATGCTCCAGGCAACGGAGGAGCGTTCGTCGTCCAGACCACGGGTGATTACAACAACCAATTTTCTTTTTTCTGACATGGCAAATGTTTTTAAATGTGTTTTTAAAGTGTTGAATGTGTGCATTACAGGTTCTTTCCGGGGGTATAGACATGCAGGCTGATCGCCGGTTTGTCAAAGGGGTTCCCGACGGCGTGATACGCCATATTATCATCTATATAGGCCATACTGCCGCTTTTGAAGGTACTGACCGCCAACGGTCGGTGCGCTTTGCCTGTACCGTATCGTTTTTCCTCGAGACTCCCTTTCAAGACCTTAAACACACAGCCGCCTTTGGGATGGCCGTGAATGCCCGAGTACACGCCCGGTTCCCAGTGGATCAGCACGACTTTTAGCAAAGCATTGTCTACGAGGACATGCCGTGTTACCGGATTTTTCATGAATCGCTTTGCTGCAGCCCGATCGATGGCGTTCAACGCCTTCAGGACGGGGATAAACTGGAAAGCGGCGTACGGTGTATCCGGCTGGAGGAAAGTATCAAACAGATCGTGGCATACCCGGGTCATGTCCGGAATACTGCCCCTGGCGATTTCGTCAATGGCCTCCCGGGTCAGCAGCCTGCTTTTCCGGACAGTCGGCGACGGTGCGGCAGGTTCCGGGTGTTGGAGGCGATCAGAAGAGGAAAAGGTTTGGGGTTGGGGCATACCGTCGCGAGAGGGCCGGAAGGCGCCTGTGGATGGATATGCGTCATGTTTCAATTGATAATCTGTGAGCGTTTTCATAATTCCTTCATCTTTAATGTGCTGCAAAGATGAGGGCATATGAAGGCCGGCTATTTTGCCTGAAAGCTCATATAGTTGTCAATTTGGCTCAAAACAAAAGTCAGGCCCGGACTATTGACTTTTTGTAATCGGAAGGACTGGTTCCCATGATGTTTTTGAACGCCCGGCTAAAGTGCGAGAGGTCTTCAAACCCCGATTCGAACGCAACCTGCGTTAGAATCATGCTGGAGTTGGCAATCAGGTGGGCGGCATAATGCACCCGCCTTTTAAGCAGCCACTTCCCCGGAGATTCTTTATAATGCTCCCGGAAGTCCCTTTTAAAGGAAGACAGGCTTCGGTGCGTTAAATCTGCATAATCTTCCAGACGCAGGTTAAAGCAAAAGTTTTTTTCCATGATCTGGGGCAGTGAAGGCTTGCCTGTGTCCGTGATACTGTTGAAATAGGCGGTCAAAACCGGATCGCAGTTCATCAGCGTGATCAGCAGTTCTTTCAACTTAAGCACCAGGATATGGTCCGGCGGGCGGTCCTTCCCCCGGAAATAGTTGAGCATGGAGTGAAAAAAGGCTTCCAGAAAATTGGAAGGCTGCACTTCTGCGGCCGTAAAGTCCAATGTATCTACTGTGGTATTGAGTTTAAGGGGCGCTTTACCCCTGATCTCTTCGTAGGTTTCCCGGATCAGTTCATCGGACAGAAAAAACCCCAGCATACAATATTCATCGTCAAAATACTGGTGGATGATTTCGGCGCCTTTTTTCAGGTAGAGCATCTGGCCGGGCGCCAGGGTCCACTCACCGTTCACGGTTTTGTATGTTTTTTTACCGCTCAGGACATACACCAGGTAATCATTGCGGGAGAAAATACCAACCTGTTCGGCATCGATGGGGCAGGTATATTCCAGGCAGACCGTTTCTCTGTATTCAAAGCGGTTGAAACTCAGGTTTTCCTTTACGATTTTGTAGAAGTTCAGCATGTGGCAAGAGATTTTACTACCGGTGTGTTCAAGTGACCGACCCAACCAGCACCCAACATATTCATAGTGCCGCGGTCTTTATAAAGTCGGTAAAAAGTAGCACCCTCCGTACTTCACCGGGGTTAAAAAGAAAGGCGCGCACATCGTCGGCGAGATATTCAAAGTCAAGGTTTAAACAATACGCCAGTATTTTTTCCCGAAGATCAGAGGGGTTGGAAACATCAATTTTTTGCTTTAAAAAATGGTAGTTCGGTCGAATGCCTTTTCCCATCAGAAAGGTAATATCAAAAAAATCGCGCCCCTTGGGTTGTTTGCGATGGAATACGGTATAGAATTTTTGAGCAAGCAGAATGTCAGCGGGAGTGGTAGGAATACTGCAAAATACGTCGAACTTGTTGATGAATTTGATTTCAGGCGTGTATTCAAAACCCTGATTTTCTGTATCCAGTTGAATTAATATTTTTTGCTCCCGATGGCCTGAAAGCCCCGTTTGATACAGCAATCCGGGAAACTTGATATAGCAGTGGTAAGCGCCGCGAAAGACGTTTTCCATCTCAATCTCCAGACCCATTTGTTCCAAACCTTTGCGAATGCCTGCTGCTACCCGATCAAAGTCGTCCTCCGAGAGGTCGTGATTGTCAAAATCCAGATCCTCCGAAAATCGGGAATTTTGGTGCACTATACGCAAGCAGGTACCGCCGAGAAAACAGAATTTATCGGCTAAGGGTCCGGTAAAAAGTAATTGCAGCATCTGGTATTGCAGGTATTCCCGCAATAGAAAAGACCGGAATGACCGAAGCTGTTCCGGGTATTGTTGTTCTATTTCAGATAAGGGCATCATCATTTTGACAACATTTCTTGTAAAACAGATACTTTTCTGGTAAGCGTATGGGAATCGAACCGTTCCAGATAATCGGAGACCGGATACTGCTCAAGATACTGCTGCACGGCCCTCCTGTTCAACCTTAATTCTTCTATGTGTCCCGCATTGAAGATATCAGAACGCAGGTATAGAAAATCCAGCAGCGCTTTCACCGGATCTGCAATTTTGAAGTGAAAAATCCCCGCAGGTTCCAACCGAAGGCCAAACAACAGTTCTTTCTTTAAATGCCGGTACGAGAACCGGCCAACAGGCGTATCAAAATACTGGGTTTTCAGGTTGCTGACCGAAGTAATCGTGAATACGGCTTCAGGTATAAGCCCGTACCAGAACAGGGCGCTTTCCAGGGACACATAGGATGGCGTATATATTTTACCTGCGATCAGGAAGAGCTCTTCCTGATTCGGTACTTGTTTGCGAAAGCGATAGAAACCATTCCTCAGTTTTTCGATATACCCCTTTTCCTGCCAGCGAAGCAGGTTGTTTCGATCAAATCCGGGGAAAACCTTTTCGATCTCTCCCACGGGAATAACCGGGAACTGCTCAAAGGCATGTTGGAAGTCCAGAAATTTCATTTCTATTTTTCTACAAAAATAGAGATTTTTAGAAACAAAATAACCATTTGTTCTAAAATCAAAAGAACAGGTGATTACGAACTGGCAGATACAAGCCGGTTTGTCGCCCTGCTCAATCATGAAGTATGATTCGGATAACAAGCCGGCCATCTCTGCCCGTCAAGGTTCGAAGATCAGCGGGAAGTCAGCACATCGAGTGTGATTCGGGCGATATTCTCCAGCACATTTTTATCCGGATTGATCTTGCCCATCACCTGAAGGCCGTTAAAATTACTGACGAGGTATTGCGCCAGTGCCTCGGCATCGTGCCGGGTCGTGATCTGCCCGGCAGCCTGTCCTTCCCGAATGATTTGCCGCAGCGCCATTTCAACTTCCTGTTGGTTGTCGAATGCTATCCGTGCGATTTCCGCATCGTGGTTGACCAGTTCCACGGCGGTATTTACGATAAAGCAACCCCTGTGCGCGCCATCGGACAAGATCGCCCGGACCCTTTGCTCCAGCAGGTTCCTGATCTTGTCCAAAGCATTGCCCGGCGCCTGCAGGAGGCGAACGATGGCCTGTGTTTCGTCGGTACGATAACGCTTTAGTGATTTGATATACAGGGTACGCTTGTCACCGTATGTATCATACAGACTCGCCCGGTTGATGCTCAGGTTATCGACAACATCCTGAATAGATGTAGCGTGATAGCCTTGTCGCCAAAAGAGTTCTACGGCTTTTTCGAGCACCTGCTCTTCATCAAATTGCTTTGTACGCGGCATAATAAAAAAATTGGAAGCGGGACTTTCCCACTTCCAAAATTACTCCGTTTTTGAACATTCGTTCCAAAATTATGCAAAAAAATTAGCTCAATACCGGATTGACGTTGATGCCTCCGTCGATATTGTACTCGGCGCCAGTGATGAACCAGGCATCGTCGGAGGCAAGGAATGTAACGAGTTTGGCGATGGCTTCAGGGGTACCGAACTGTTTCAGCGGAACCCGATTCTGCATGGCGCCGGCAAAGGCATGGAGGTCTGCTTCGGGCATACCCACCTTTTCAAAGATCGGCGTCGCAACCGGGCCGGGGTTCACGGCATTTACCCGGATTTTCCGGGACGCCAGTTCGGTTGCAGCAGTGCGTGTAAAGGAGTTGAGCGCTGCCTTGCTCGCTGCATAAATCGCCGTGTTCGCCATACCGGTGTACGCGTTGACGGACGACAGGTTGATCACAGAGGCGCCCTCATTCAGGATGGGCAAAAACTTCTGAACCGTAAATACGGCGCCTTTAAAGTTGATGTCCATTTGAGTGTCGTAGATATCTTCCGAAATATGCCCGACCGGGGCAGGCGTAAATATCCCGGCATTGACAAACAGCACGTCGACTGAACCGAATTGTTTTTTTACTTCGGCTACCAGCCGGTCGAGGTCGGATAAGTTGGCCTGGTCCGCCACCAAACCGGTGGCGCCCAGTTCCGCTGCTGCCCTGGCCACTTTTTCAGCGTTGCGTCCCGTGATAATCACCTTCGCGCCATTGGCGATGAATTCGGCTGCCGCCGCGTAGCCAATACCGCTGTTTCCGCCGGTAACCACCGCAATTTTTCCTTGTAACTTGTTCATTTTCAATGTCAAATTTTAATAATTTCAGGTAAAATAAATACTGGAACGATCGTTCCTGATGCAAATATGCGTATATCGGAATGAATGTTCCAAATTATTTTTCATTTTTTGGAATAAATATTCCAGAACGATGTGTTCCGGTTTAGAATCTTTGAATCCATCATCGGAAATTCCCTGGGAACGGGCGTCACAAGACGCCAAACAGTAACGCCCGTGCTGTGTTGCGGCCCTGAATACAACAACACACGTATCGTTTTTGACTCCTCCCCTACCCCCGCTCTACCGGATACGCAGCCCCGGTATCATCCAGGGCAAAAAACATCAGCCCTGTATCGCTGTATATCGCTGCCTTGGCAACCAGAACGCGCTCTTCGGGCAAGCCGGTCACCTGAACGGAATTGTCCCAGTTTCTGATCCAGGTGTATTGATGCGGGCAGAGCCGTTTGCCATTGGAGGCGTGCAGGGCCCACTTGCCGTCGCTTTTGGAAACCATATACCCTGTATCGGTTTCCCTGATGGGCAGGATTTCATCGTAAAATTCCGCTTGAACGGGTTTGCCGTCGGAGCGTCTGAGCAGGGTCGTTTTTCGATCAGGCAGGCCGGCAACAATGATCTCGGGACGCATCAGGCCAAAGCCCAGCCATGCATATTCAAACCCGGTGAGTTGCTGTCCGGCGCCGTCAAACAGCGCTTTCTTATCTTCTTTTTGCACCGCGTATGGCCCGCCGGCTTGCAGCACCTCGATCCATTCGAAAGCAGGTTTCAGGATTTCGCCTTTGTTCAACTGCCAAAGCCCGAGCAGGTCGTTCTCCGGGTTTTTGGTTTTTACATACAGGCCGTATACCTCCCGCTTGACCATTCCGGGCCGGCCTTCCTGCGCTGCCCATTCCGGGTGTTTGAGTTCGTAGATGTCGCCGAATTGTATAGGCACTATCACGTTGCCTGCGGTATCCACCAGCCCTTTTTTGCCGTTTTGGCTTATTTTGAAAAAATCGCAGTAGTACAATTGGTCAATGGCATCGTATTTCGCCTCAAGCAGTGTGCGGCCGGTCGTGTCCACCATACCCCAGAGCCATTTGCTTTTGGGCATCGACTTACCGGCCCGGTAATACCCGTAGCGCAGGCGTTCACTGATTTTGTCGTGTACAAAGGGAATCAGCACCTTGTTTTGAAAACTAACGACACCCCATTTACCGGCTTTTTCGGCGATGGCCTGATCTTCGTACACGCGGTGGATTTTGTCGTAGGTGCAGGGCAGAATAAGCCGCTTGTTATAATCCATCAGTCCCCAAAGGCCGTTTTCCTGTACGGCAAACAAGGATCGGTCACCTGTAGTCGCTTTGTCCATTGCTTCGTATCCTGCCTCCAGAACAACTTTAAAACCAGCAGGGCCAAGCAGTTTGACAATCTTTTGTTTGCCCGGACCGGAAAGCACTACGGTAGAATCGGCAAAATGACGGCCGTCTTTGTATTCCAGGGGCAGCAGCACCTTGCCTTGTGCATCGAGCAGCCCAAAACCTTGCTTCATCTTGCCGGCGAGCACCATGCCGGTTGGGGTACGCGCCAACTGAAAATATTCGAAGGGCAGGATAATTTTGCCCTGTTTATTGATCGCCCCGAAGTAGTTCTGCGCATTTCTGGCGATCATAAAATCGGCGTAGGGCTTTTCCAGGGACTGGTATTCCGGTTGAATGAGGATACTGTCATTCAGTACATAACCGTAGCGGCCCTGATAGGCGAACAGTTCGGGTTTGCCGGTTTTGAACCTTGCGGGAATGCTTTGCTGGATCGCTGTGGCCGGGTCGACATAACTTTCCTCTATCTGAATATCCATGTCGTGGAGTTCGACATCGTTGATTTGGGCAGGAAGGAGGAAGGGTAGGAAAAGGAGTAAAGGGATTAGGTAATTTCGGATCATTTTTTGACTTTATCGTTGTTGAACAAATCCAGATTTCGAGCGAGTATAAACAAACTTATTGGAAACGGATTGCTTAACCGCTAAAGTCCCTAAAATTGTCGGGATGTACAGAGGAGAACTGTGTATTAGGGTAAATGTCCGACGAACCTTGCTGGGGAATCGAAAAATTTGATCTAATTTTTCGAATCTACTTTAAAAACTCAATCAAATAATTCGACCCAAGCCTTTATTTCAATTCAAAAGTTCGCCCCTGCGCATCCAGTAGCAGTACAGGCGCGTCGGCATTTTTTGAAAACCTTTTTTGGGAGTCAAACTGTCAATTGCTAAAAATCAACCGCGCCACAACATGCCTCCCGTCCGTTACGCGCACTATAAACTGCCGGGGCAAGGTTTCGGCAACCGGCAGCGATTCTGAAAAATGCAGCGCTGTTTTTTCCCGAAAAAAAGTTTGCAGGTGTCGTCCGTCGAGGCTCAAAAAGTCGATTTTCACTGCACCGTAAAAATCGCTGTTCAACACGATGCTCAACGATGCGCCTGCGGAAACCGGGTTGGGGGAAATCTGACAATCCGCGATTTTATCAACGTCGTTCGTCCCAACCGGCATGCACGACATCACTATCCCGGACCACGAATCGCAGTCCGGCAGGTTCCCGGCGACGGAAACCGTATCGGGTGAAGTCGACAGGTAATCGCAAATGGCCTGGGCGTTGCACAGGCTGAGGCCGGCGTTGTTCAAAATATATATGCCATCGTCGTCGATCGCGACCGTGTGGTCGAGCGCAAATATGTCGGTCAGGTTCGGGTTGTTGGCCAGCCAGATGGCCGGGCGTTTAACCGGCGTGGTCAGGTTGTA
>CALMBD010000188.1 GCA_937861115.1 uncultured Bacteroidota bacterium
GCCGAATAAACGGCCTGGCAATGCTATGTATGTCAGCGAACGATACCTGGTTTATTGAGTGGCGAATGATTTATCACTGTCTTTTTTGATGTCGTTTTAACTTTGAGTAGGAGGCTTAACTTAATGGGGTTGCCGCGTTGCTGACCGGCCGCTTCAATACATTCTCCGCAAAGGTGGAGTTCGACGAAGACAATCCCGAGAACAGCACCCTGTCCGGTTTCGTGGTACTCTCCTCCGTTAACACCGGCGAACCCGGCCGCGATGCCGGATGTCTGCTCGGCACTTTCGGCGTGACCACGATCTCGGATACGGCCCGCCTGACCAGCAAAAAGTTCGAATTCGATGGCAAGGGCGGTTATATCGTCACTGCAGAACTCGACTTCCACGGCGTCAAGAAGGATGTATCGATGCAACTCAACTACACCCCTATGACGCACTTTGATGCGGCTTCCGGAATTAGCGGAGCGCCTTACGCAGTCGCCGGACTTACCGGTCAGTTTGAGATTAACGCCATTAGCGATTTCCTTATCGACTCGCACAATATCGCCGATCGCGTGGTGATCAAGTTGAACGCGCAATTCAAGAAGCCTGGCTAAATCGGAAGTGCATCAACCGACAAATGTTCCATCATTTAAAAAACTAAAGCCATGCGTAAAATGATAATTAGGGCGGCGTTCCTGTTCGGAACCCTGGTAACAGCCTTCTCCTGTTACTACGAATACCCGCCGGAGCAAACCCCTTTCAACCCGGATGACGTTTCGTTCAGCACACATATTCTGCCGATACTGTCTGGAAAATGCGGTACTACAGATTGTCACGACGGCACCCACGTGCCCAACCTGCAGGCTGAAAATGCCTACAGGGAACTCTCCAGCGGCGGCTATTATAATGTGACTTTCCCGGAACAAAGCGAACTGTACAAGGCAATTGTGGAAGGCGTCGGCGGACTTGAAATGCCGCCCAGCGGATCCTTGTCGCAACTGGACAAAGAACTTATCCTGACCTGGATCAGGAAGGGAGCGCCAAACGACTGATACAATCCCGGTTTCCGAACAACTGCCCGTTCAACTTTCAAGCCATTAAAACATGGACGTTATGAAAAATATAGTAACCACGCAATCGCGAATAATTACACGGTTGCACCGCATTCAACCCTTTATCCTCGGATTGTTCCTCTGTTTCCTGGCTATGCCAGTGTTTGCTCAGGACGAGGCAGAGGAGCAGGTACCGACCGACCGGCCTGTGCGATCTACCTTTGAAAGTGCGATGATACTGGACAACCAAACGGTGATGGTACCCATCAAAAACACGTTTGAGTTTGATATCCAGCACCGGTTCGGAACGCTTCAAAACGGTTTTAAAGACGCTTTGGGTTTATACGCACCCTCCAATATCCGTCTGGGATTCCTGTATGTTCCGATCGAAAACCTGTCCGTAGGATTCGGTTTTACCAAAACGAAATCGCTCGTTGATTTTAACGCCAAGTACGCCCTGCTCAAGCAGCGGAAAGGCTGGCGCATGCCGGTATCCGTCACCTACTTCGGCAATATCGTTCGCGATCCGCGCAGCAAGTCGGAGCGGGAAGTGTACCACGGGTCTGACCGGTTGTCCTTCTTCCACTCGATCATCATTGCGCGGAAGGTCAGCGACAAGTTTTCCATACAGGTGGCGCCAAGCCTCTCGCACTACAACCTGCAGGTCGACCGCTCTTTGAATAATGACCACTTCGCTGTATCCGTCAGCGCTCAGGTAAAAATCACTGACGTCATGGCAATTATTGCCAGCATCGACCAGCCGATTTCGAAATATGCGAAATATGCAGAAAACGATACACGCCCCAATCCGAATCCTAACGTAAGCCTTGGTATCCAGATGAGCACCAGTTCCCACGCGTTTCAGGTATTCATTTGCAACTATGACAAAATCGTTCCGCAGGAGAACAGTGTGTATTTCCGCGGGAACGACTACCAGGACAACAGCGTGAAGGAGTTTTTCGGATCGGGCGGCTTCTTTAACCAGATGGCCAAGCGATTCCGTATCGGGTTCAACATCACCCGTTTGTGGAACTATTGATGGAATACGCCGGATGAGGGGCGCGGGCTTTCTGATGAACTGTTCGAAAGCCCGCGCCCTGTTTCCCTTTTTGGTTTTCACTCCAATCGAATAACAATGGACGATAATAACAACAAACAAAAACGTTCGCGTCGCGAATTCCTGGAGACCGGTATCACCGGAGCTGCAGGAGTTGCGCTGGGCCTGGTGGCCGGAAACATTATCCAGTCCGGCCAGGACGATATGCCGGAGATGGTGAAAATGCTTACTCCGGACGGGAAACTGGTGGAAGTGGATAAGCGGCGGCTTCCACCCATGTGCGGAAAACCCGTTGCCGTATCAAACGAAGTACTCCTCGAGTGGATGGAAAAGGGCAAGCCATAATGTCTTCGCCCGGCTGCCATTTATCTGAAACACCATTCAATTATGAAATCAACAGATCAAAATAGTCGCAGGTCTTTCCTTAGAAAAGGATTGGGCATTGCGGCGGTGGCCGGCTCGGTCACCGCACTCCAGGCCTTCCAGCAAGACAGCGTGGAAGAAACGGGTGAAATGGTGAAACTCCTGTCCCCGGAGGGAGAGATCGTGGAAATCGACAAGGCTTACCTGAAGCCGATTCCGGAAGTACATGTTACGCCGGACGCGGCACGCGAGGGTATTCCAGGACGGCGTTTCGTCATGGTAATCGATCTGGCGCAGTGCAAAAACCTGCGCAAATGCCACGACGCCTGTGAAAAGATGCACCATTGCGGACCCGATAATGAGTTCCTGAAAGTGCTGAAAATGCAGGATAATAAACTGGCCACGCCTTTCTGGCAACCCACCATGTGTTTTCACTGCGACGAGCCGCCCTGTGTAAAGGTTTGTCCGGTTGATGCGACCTACAAACGTACCGATGGCATCGTGCTCATCGATACGGACCGCTGCATCGGTTGCCGTTTCTGCATGGTTGCCTGCCCGTATTCGGCCCGGACGTTCGACTGGAGCGAGCCCGACCAGACGGAAGAAGTGAAACACCAGCATTACTCGCCGGAAACCAGCGTGCCCGCCAAAATGGGTACGGTTTCCAAATGCGACTTCTGTCCCGATATGGTGCGACAGGGCGAAATGCCGCACTGCGTCACCGCCTGCCCGAACGGGGTATTCTACTTCGGCGATGAAAACGAAGACGCCGTGTCCAACGGTTCTGAAACCGTACGCCTGAGCGAGTTGCTGCGCGACCGCGCCGGCTATCGCTACATGGAAGACATGGGCACCCGGCCGCGTGTCTATTACCTGCCGCCGGTCAACCGGGCGTTCCCGTTCGAAGACGATGAATTCACCAAACAAAACGGGTCGAAATCATGAAAACGAAAAAATCTGAATCTTCCGGACATTTCCCGGACCAGTCTGAAGCCATCGGCAGGGATTTGATGCCCAAACCATTCGGTTTAAGCGGCAAAATATGGGTCGCTGTGCTGAGCTTCGTCTTTCTGCTCGGGTTCTTCTTCTATATCCAGCAATTGCGGTTTGGCCTCGGCATTACCGCCATGCGCGACTATTCTACCTGGGGTATCTATATCGCCAACTTTGTCTTTTTTGTCGCCATCAGTCTGGTCGGTTCGCTGATCAGCGCGATCCTCAAACTGTCGGGCGCAAAATGGCGGACCCCTCTCACCCGCATCTCGGAAATGATCGCCGTGTCGTCCATTATATTTGCCGCACTGGTGATCATCGTCGACATGGGCCGGCCCGACCGGTTTATGAACGTCATATTACATGCCCGTATCCAGTCGCCCATCACATGGGACGTGCTGGTAATCACTACTTACCTGACTATCAGTCTTTTATTGCTCTATTTGCCACTTATTCCCGACCTGGCTTTTATGCGCGACCGGTTTAGCGGCATTCCGGCCTGGCAGAAAAAAATGTATACGTTCATGGCCCTGGGGTGGAAGGGCCTCCCCGGTCAGGAAAAAATCCTGCGCCGCGCGGAGCAGATCCTTGCAGTACTGATCATCCCGGTAGCCTTTGGTATCCACACCGTCACCTCCTGGCTCTTTGCCACTACATTGAGGCCGGGATGGGACAGCAGCGACTTCGGACCTTATTTTGTATCGGGCGCATTCATGGTCGGTGCGGGTGGCGTTATCGCAGCCATGTATATTTTCCGGACCCATTATAGTCTGGAGAAATACCTGACCGACAAGCACTTCGATTATATGGGCCGACTGCTCGTGCTGCTGTCGCTGGTGTACCTGTATTTCAATATCAACGAATACTTCGTGCCGGCCTACAAGATGAAAGGGCAGGAAGCGGAACACCTGAATGCGCTGTTCTATGGCCGGTATGCGCCCTTGTTCTGGTCGGTTCAGATATTTGGAATGGTAGTGCCCATCATTGTGCTCATGTTCCGCAGGGGGCGAAAGCCGCTTCCCATGTTCATTATTGCTATAATGGTGGTCGTGGGCGCTTGGTTCAAGCGATTCCTGATCGTTATTCCGACGCTGAGCCACCCCTATATTCCGATGGACAGGGTGCCCGAGTCCTGGCAACACTATTTACCCACCTTTAAAGAATGGAGCATTACGGCTGCTACGCTGGCCGGCGCACTCCTGATCGTCACGCTGCTGACCCGGCTTTTCCCGGCGATCCCTATGGTGGAAACAATAGAGGAAGCCAACCCGGAACACAAAGAAACCGAAATCGCATAATTCCCTAAATGAGCAATGCTATGTGTACGACAAGATATTTCCTGACAGCCTTGAGAACCCTGCCGGTTTTGGCTGCGCTGTTCTACCTGCCCGGCCTCGCCATTGCGCAGGATGAGGGAAGCGATACAACCGGTACGGAGAAAGCGGAGACGAGTATCGAACTGGTTTTCACCGAATCGAACAGCCACAACAAGTTGCTTTCGGCAACCGTGAAGACCAAAATTGAAGACGCTTATCAGCCCGTGAGCGGCATCGAGGTGCATTTTTACCAAACAGAAGTCAATCCGGAGCAACTATTGGGAATTGCTACGTCTAATAAAAAGGGTATTGCGGTATTGCTTGTACCGGAGGAAAAGATGGACAAGTCGACGCCCGAATACACTTTTATTGCTGCCGTTGAAAACAATGAGCAGTTTGAAGACAACCAGGAGGAGATCAGCGCGGCTGAGTCCGACTTCGAAATGACACTGGAAACCGAAGACTCCGTCCGGATGGTGCATATATCCCTTCAGGCGCCCGACGCCACAGGCGCCCTGGCGCCGGTGGCAGAAGCAGAAGTCCATCTTTATGTGCAGCGCATGGTTGGCTTGCTTCCGATTTCCGACGACCCGGAAACAACGGATGAAAACGGCGAAGTGAGTGCGGAATTTCCGGGTGATATCCCGGGCGACGAGGACGGCAACCTGATCATCGTGGCCAAAGTGGAGGACCACGAGCGCTATGGCAACCTGGAATTCAGGCGAAAGGTAAAATGGGGCGTGCCGCTGGTGATTGACCCGGACAGAGACCGCCGGCAACTCTGGTCATCAAGGGCAAATGCGCCGCTTTACCTGATATTTATAGTCAACGCTATGTTAATCGGGATATGGGGCGTTATTGCCTACATCGTTTTCAATATCTTTCAGATCAGAAAACTGGGAAGACAACAGGCTTCCTGAACCCATACGAAACAATTATTTTCACTTAAAATTCAATCATTTATATGAACACCAAGTTTTTTTTATCGACTGTGGCGGCAGTATTTGCAGTAATGCTGCTCTCTGCCTACGTGCCTCGCCAGGCTGCGGGCGACCCCTGGGTTGTGCCGGAGAAGTACAAAAAGATGAAAAATCCCGTGGCGTCTGACAAAGAATCCATCAGCGTCGGCAAATCATTATATGCCAAGCACTGCAAATCATGTCACGGCACAAAGGGGCTCGGCGACGGCAGCAAAGCCGCTCAACTGAAAACCAAATGCGGTGATTTTTCAACGGCTGACTTCCAGTCGCAAAGCGACGGCTCGATTTTCTATAAAACCAGCGAGGGACGCGACGACATGCCTTCCTTCAAAAAGAAAATACCGGAGCAGGAAGACATCTGGAGCATTGTGAACTACATCCGGACCCTGAAGAAGTAATCGTCCTGTTGCAGTTTGTCCCGACCGGGGCCGTTTTACAAGTCATACAGATATGACTTGCGACGCGGCCCCGGTTTTTTATTTAAATCGATAATACTTTTTCAAGCGTGCGCTACTTTTTTGGGAAAAACTGAAAGACGGGAAACAGTTTCGCCCTACATTGCTGCTCGTAAACCATACAAGCAACTTCTAAGCCTTTACCGCTCCTATTTATGTGGTGGAAATCACTCTCTGTCGTTATCCTGGTCTATGTTATCCTGGCGGGCATGCTGGTTCCGCTCAAGCCCGGTATCACGCACATCAGTCCCCAGACGGCGAAAAGCGGCAGCGCTGTGACCATTCAATTTCACGGATATAACTCGTTTTACACCCGCAGCGATGCATCGGGCATACGCGTCTGGCTGGAATTTGATTCCCTCAACGCCCTTGCGGGTCAAAATATCCGCGTTCTGACCGACACGACCATCGAGGCGACCTTTCAGATGCCGCCCTCGCTACCGCGCTCGTCGCGCTCCGTTTTGCTGAATGCCATCGTCGATCATCCCTCCGACGGCGTGTCCCTGCTGCCCGGAGCGCTCGAACTGACGCTTGATACCACCAATGCTGCTGCTGCCGCCGCACCCGATCCCTGGTCGCTCAACCCCGTCAGCGATTTACACATTATATCCGACTTCACCTTCCCCTATCGCAACGTCATTTATGAAAGCATCCGGAACACTTATTTTCATGTGCCGATGTGGTTTGTGCTGATGTTCCTGTTTATTGCTTCGGTATATTTCAGTGTGCGGTATTTATTTGACCCCAAACCCGACTACGACCGCAAGGCGGCGGGATATGCCGAAACGGGATTGCTGTTTGGCGGGCTGGGGCTGGTCACAGGGATGTTGTGGGCGCATTATGCATGGGGAGCGGCCTGGAGCAACGACATCAAGCAGTTGATGACGGCAGTCGCGCTGCTGATCTACCTGGCCTATTTTATTCTTCGCCGCTCTTTCGACGAGCCCGAGAAAGGCGCGCGACTGGCGGCGGTGTACAATATTTTTGCCTTTGCCTCGCTGGTGCCGCTGCTCTATATCGTGCCCCGCATGTTTGCCAGCCTGCACCCCGGGGCTACGGGCAATCCGGCATTTGGCAGCGAGGACCTCGACAATACCATGCGGCTGGTATTTTACCCTTCTATTATCGGATTCTCCCTGTTGGGGTTCTGGATAGCGGAGTTGCGGATACGATACAAGCGTGTGGAAGACAGGGCTATGGGGCTTGATTAACTCAATTCCGTTTTTCCTGTATCAAAAAAAACTTTTTGGAACATGAAATTTTTCAGAATGCGCAAAGTTTTCACAATCATTCTGTTTATGGCAATATCTTTGCCCTCACTAATGGCGCAGGGTAACCGCGATTTTATGCGGGAATCCGGGAAAATCTACGTCGTTGTCGGCGTTCTCGTACTGATCTTCCTGGGTATCGTATCGTACCTCGTTTATCTTGAGCGAAAACTAACCAAATTAGAGCACCAACTCAAAGACGACAAAAATGAGTGGACAAATTAGCTTCTTCGAAAGCGTTGGAAATTATGTTGATAAGGCTGCGGCATTTACCGACATACCCAAAGGACTCCTGCAGCAAATCAAGGCCTGCAATCTCGTGCTGCGCATCCGCTTCCCGATTCGCGTCAACGGCGACTATGAAGTGATCGAAGCCTATCGCGCCCAACACAGCCACCACCGTTTGCCGACGAAAGGCGGCATCCGTTATGCTGAAAGCGTGGATCAGGACGAAATAATGGCCCTTGCAGCCCTGATGACCTACAAATGCGCGCTGGTCGATGTGCCCTTCGGCGGTGCAAAAGGCGGGATCAAAATCAATCCTTCCAAATACACGGTCGAGCAACTGCAGAATATTACCCGCCGTTACACCACCGAACTGGTCAAGAAAAACTTCATCGGCCCCGGTATCGACGTACCTGCACCCGATTATGGAACGGGTCCGCGTGAAATGGCCTGGATTCTGGATACCTACCAGGCATTCCGCCACGGCGAAATCGACTCGATCGGCTGCGTTACCGGCAAACCCGTCACCCAGAACGGTATCCGGGGTCGTGCCGAGGCCACGGGCCGGGGCGTTTTTTACGGACTGCGCGAGTGCATGTCGTACGAAGCGGACATGAAAAAAATCGGCCTTACCAAGGGCATTGCCGGCAAAACGATGGTTGTGCAGGGTCTTGGTAATGTGGGCAGCAACGCCGCACTGATCAGCCAGAACGAAGGCGATGTCAAGATCATCGGGGTGGCTGAACGCGAAGGGTCCATTCACAGCGAGAAAGGTATCGATATCGAGAAACTCCTGGCGTTCCGCGCGGAAACAGGGTCGATCGTCGGTTTCCCGGGAACAAAAACCCTGGCCAACAACCTCGCCGCGCTCGAACTGGATTGCGATATCCTGGTGCCGGCAGCCCTCGAGAACCAGATCACCCGCGCGAATGCCGAGCGCATCAGTGCAAAAATCATCGCTGAAGCAGCCAACGGCCCGATTACCGCCGATGCTGATCCGGTACTGATCAAAAAAGGCATCGTGATCCTGCCCGACTTTTATATCAACGCAGGCGGTGTTACCGTATCGTATTTCGAGTGGCTTAAGAACCTGTCGCACCACCGCTTCGGCCGTCTGGAAAACCGTTTCCAGCACAATGCCTTCGAGGGTATCCTGGCCAAAGTGCAGGAGATGACCGGCAAGACCATTGGCGACCGCGAACGCGATTTTCTTACACGCGGCGGAACGGAAGAGGAACTGGTGAACTCAGGCCTCGAAGATACCATGATCAATGCCTACCAGCAGATCAGGGATTCCTTCCAGCAGCATTCCGCCATATCGGATATGCGTACGGCAGCATTTGTGTGTTCACTGAAAAAAATCGCCAGCGATTATATCTCCATGGGCATTTTCCCGTAGTCGCAAGTCGGAGCCATACGCTCCAAACCCGAGGCAAAGGGATAATTCTTTGGTAAAAGGTTGAATCAAGAGGATTTGTTTGGCATTCGTTCGCCGACAACCCGATGATTCAACCTTTTTTATTTTATCCCTTGAAATACTGCCTTCTTAACAAATATTTTTTGGCGAAACGGTAGTTTGTATCTTTGGGCGATCAAAATTTTTAACTCCTGTGTGACAAAAACGCTTTATTAACAAAATTTACAAAGGTTTATTGGCCTTTTGCTTGCACATAATTTTTTCGCGCCCTACCTTTGGGGAACTTTTACGAACCGAAATAAAATTTCATAAAGCAGACTCGCTATGTCAGAGAAACTGGATAAAATAGACCTCAAAATCCTGAAAATACTACAGGAAAACAGCAAAATAACCAACCTCGATCTTTCCAAAAAAATCGGGCTCTCACCGGCGCCAACCCTTGAGCGTGTCAAGAAACTGGAGCAGAGCGATATCATCCAGAGCTATCACGCCCAGGTAAATCCGCAGATGATGGGTTTGAATGTGAAGACTTTTGTGCTGGTTTCGCTGGCCTGGAAAAGGGAAAATGCCCTCAACAGTTTCCTGGAAAAAATATCGCAGATCGACGAGGTTACAGAATGTTACATCATAACGGGGGAGGCTGATTTTCTGATGAAAATCGTCTGCCGCGATATTCCCACTTATGAGCAACTGTTGTTCAAAACCATCAGCCAGATCGAAGAGATTGAACGCCTGAAAACGCTCATGACCCTTTCCACCGTAAAGGATTCGAAGATACTGCCCTACAACTACGACGAGAAATAAGCAACCCCGTTCCCGTTAAAAAGCAGAGGCCGTCCCGCGTTAGCAGGACGGCCTCTGGTGTTTCAGGGCCGGCAGGCGGGATCAGTTGATGGCGATCTTTCCAACCTGCTTCGAATGACCGGAGGTCAGACGAATAAAGTAAATGCCGGCTGGCATCCCGTTCAGGTCGAGCGGGATCAGGTTTTTGCCCTGGGTAAGGTTCTGGTGCAGCGAACGGATCACCCGTCCCGGACCGTCCGTTACTTCAATGGCCAGTTCCTGACTGCTTTCTGCATCGTAGGATATGGTGAACGCTCCGTGTCCCGGATTGGGATATACGGTCCAGTTGTCTTTACGGGCCGACGGGTTCGAAGTTCCCACGGACAATTCGCCTTTGATGATAATGTTGTCGAGCATCACCTTGTCGCCAATACCGGCCGGGTCAAAGTTGACATTCAGCGCCGTATGTGTCTGGAAGCATATCTCCACCTGATTGCCGAGATATGCAGCCAGGTTGATCGTACGGGTTTTCCATGGATCATTTTTGAATGTCGAAGGTTTGTACTCGGTGCTTTCCTGGTTTCCATTTACCAGCACGCGCATGGTGCTCGCGTACGGGTTGTTTTTTCCGAAATTGGTCAGGTAGAACGTGGAAAAGGTCTGCCGCAGGTCAAACTGCAACTGAGCGGAGTTCAACCCGGTCAGGTCTGCACAAATGCAGAATTCGTTTCGGAATGCCTCGTTTCTGATCCATACGTTGGTGTCGGCGGGCTCCACGAAATCCCCTTCGTTGTAGGCGGCCAGTACATCGCCACCGGTGATTTTAAAGCCCAGTGCGCCGGTGCGCGCGGCATCGGAAGCCAGCGTTGTTTCGACAAAGCGGCCCGAACGGGTGAAACTGGAGTCCAGAGATGCGCCGCCGGCTTCAAAGCTGAGCGTATCGCGGTAGAACACATAAGGATTCACGATCCGCAAGGCATTGAGGCTGTCGTTGCCGCTAAGGAAATCCGGATCGTAGGTCACCCATGAATCGACGGAATAAGGTCCGTTTGCGGAGAAGTCGAACGACGTGGAAAGGGTATGAAGGAAGGATTCGCCCAAATGCAGCGTTTGAGGTATCTGAACCACTTCGCTGACCGGAGCGCTGCCGTTAAGGCTGACAAACACCGTGACCTCTTCGCCGGCAGCGATGGAATCGCAGCCAAAATACCCTATTTCCAGTTTGGGTGTTTCCGAGCCGAGAAAACAGCCGGATTGCAGGTCATCGACATCGCGCAGGCTGATATCGACATTTTGATCCAGAATGCTTTCCACCACCACTTTCGTCTCATTGTTCTTGATATTCAGGTCGGTTGACAGTCCGGTTTTGCAGCGGATCTTGTAAACGCCCGGTGTCGCAAATGCATCGGTCGGAACGTTGAACTTGAAACTGATCGTGTCGCCGTAATACAGCGGCGCTGTGAGGGTAAGGGTATCCCAGACTTCAACGCCGTCGTTGATAATGAACGCCATCGGAATTTTACCACCTGCCGGTATGGTCGTACTGCAGTCATTGTATTTAAACCGGACTGTAATGTACTCGGTATCGGTGAGGTGGCAGGTCAGCGGCGCCGGCCCGGTGATGTCCAGCAGGTTCAGGTCGTAGTAGTACAATTGATCTCCTATACCGACGGCATACCAGGCATTGGTCGTTTCGATATAACCCGGGGAGGAGCACGGGCCGTAGAGGTCGAGTGCTGCCTGCAGCGAACCCAGTCGCGCATCGGCGTATTTGGAGCTCTGAACCAGGTAATACTTCAGGTTGCGGAAAGCAATGGCGGCGGCAGTGTCGAGGCCTACGCCGTTCACCACATAGTCGTCGTCATTGTCATTGGTGCCGGTGCCGCCGTCGGTAAGCAGGACAAACCAGCGGTTTTGTACTCCGCTGTTGCTGTGTACTCCTCCGTTGTCGGCCGTTCCGGTCTTCCAGTTTTCGCCTTTATACGTATCCGGATCGCCGTATGCTTTGGGGTTATGCATGTTCCGGAAGATATTGGAGCTGTTGTGCGCAAAATCCTCGCCCACCAGCCAGTCTGCCTGTTCGGGTGTTGCCCAGAACTCCACGGCAGCGCCAAAGATGTCGCTGAACGATTCGTTGAGGGCGCCGCTTTCGTTTTGGTAGATCAGGCCGGCTGTATTGCCGGTTACGCCGTGGGTGAATTCATGCGACACGACGTCCAGTGAAGTGAGGGGAGAATAGCTGGAGTTGCCGTCGCCGAATTGTGCCCAGTCGCCGGTCCAGCTGGCATTGACCCAGTTTTCATTGAAGTGTACCAGGCAGATAAGCGGCATGTCGTTGCCGTCAATACCGGAATGTCCATGCTCCTGGAAGTAGTAGTCGTAGGTCATCTCGGCGCCCCAGTAGGCGTCCGTGGCGGCCTCGTCCTGGTTGACGTTTACGTTGTTCCAGATATTATCGGTATCAAGGAAGTCAGTCGCATTGGCAAAATCGGTACTCTTGTTCATGTTATATGCCCAAACCCCACCGCCGCGCGTGGTTTCCATCAACCGGAAATTGCCATCCGAAAGCGAATCGGTGATGATGGCGCGCTGGTTGCTGTATTTGGTGATGGCTGTACCGGGTGTGTTCTGGTCGTGCAGCAACTCCAGTTCCTGTATGACGGTACCGTCGGTTACGCGGACAAATACCTGTTTCCTCGACTGCGGCTGTTGTGCAAACACCTCAAACGTCCATGCCGCTACAAAGCCCTCGGGGCGTTGCGCTTCGTTAGGATTGGCCAGCACCAGTTCCGGTTGGGGGTAAAAGGTCGCTGCCGGGTTTTTCCGTACCTGACGCAGCAGGGCCTCTGTTTCGGGCGATTCCCACATGTAACGCTGGGCATTGGTATGCGCCAGGGCCTTGCCGATGGCCTCCTGTGCCGTCAATCCGCTTGGGATTTGTGCCTGGAGGCCGCGTACCAGTTTGCCGTTGAGGGTTTTGACGTAGCCGTTTTGCTCATGGATCAGCAATTCGGCGCCCGCAACCTTTACCCCTTTGTAGTACTGCTGGTAGCGGTGGTGGGTAAAGCCGAGTTCGTCGGTATCCGTGCGGTATTCCAGCAGGGCATCCTGGTCTGAAAGCCCCAGGTCGGAATGGTGCGACCGCAGCAGGTCTTCGGCGGTGATCTGTACACCTTCCCGGATAACCAGCCAGTCCGGATTGCCTTCCTGGGCGTAAAAAATCGTTTCGCGAACAGGCAACGGATCGCCGTTCGTTTGGCCTTGGGGAAAGGCGAGACTTGCGGCGGGAAGCCAGCACAGTAAGGAGTAGAACAATAACTTCATAACGGAGATTTTCGTTAGTATACTAATGAATACAAGCGGACAAATATACCGCGTGCTTAAAACATTCGGCTTATTTACCGTCCGGCCATATCTTTTAAAGCAAAAGGTGCTATTTGACGACAAAATGACCTCCCGAACGGCCGGACATGGCGACGGACAGTAAATAAAAAAGTCGTGAAATTGTTGTAAGTAAAGTGCTGTTGTTTATTGCGCCAGTATATGCGCCATGCGCAGCAGGTCCTTGTTTAAGGGTTTGTTTTTGGCAATAGCCTCGGTAAAGGGTGTGTTGTGCACATTGTTGTTGCGCATGCCAACCATCACGCCCGTTTTGCCCGCCATGAGTGCCTCTACAGCCCCGAAACCCAGGACGCTCGCCAGAACGCGGTCGAACGACGAGGGAGAGCCGCCGCGTTGCAGGTGTCCGATCACGGTGACTTTTATGTCGTCGTAGAAACTGATTTGCTCTTCCACGTTTTTGGCGATGTCGTATACCGTACCCATCTGGTTGCCCTCTGCCACAATGACGATACTGAAAAGTTTGGAGCGTTTGGCGCCGCGTTTAAGCAGTTTGACCACATCTTCCAGCGAGAACTCCTCTTCCGGGATCAGCACGCCGCCTGCTCCGCCTGCAATGGCGGTATGAAGCGCGATAAAGCCCGAATGACGCCCCATCACCTCGACAAAAAACAGGCGGTTGTGCGAATCTGCGGTATCGCGGATCTTGTCGACGGCCTGTACGGCCGTGTTGACGGCCGTGTCGAACCCGATGGTGAAATCAGTGCCGAAAAGGTCATTGTCGATGGTACCGGGCAGTCCGACTATGGGTATGTCCGGGTATTCTTCCATGAACTTTACCGCACCGGTAAAGGTGCCGTTTCCTCCAATGGCGATGAGGCCGTCGATATCGTTGTCGATCAGGTTCTCATAGGCCATTTTCCTGCCCTCCGGCGTCATGAAACGCTGGCTTCGGGCGGTTTTCAGGATCGTGCCGCCCCGGTGGATAATGTTGCTTACATCGGTCGTTTCCAGGCGCTTGATGTTGCCGTCGATCATGCCTTCGTAACCGCGCATGATGCCGTAGATATGCAAATCGTTGTTAAAGGCATTGCGTACAATGGCGCGCACAGCAGCATTCATGCCTGGCGCATCGCCACCGGAAGTAAAAACTGCGATACGCTTTATTTCTTTTATCATAAGGATGCTTATTCAGATGGATGCAAATGGTAGTCTGCAAGAGGATAGATTGGCTTGCGGACAATGACGCCCAGTTTCATCTTTCGATCTTCCATGCACTTGAGCAGCACATCCTGGAAATGA
Source organism: uncultured Bacteroidota bacterium (assembly GCA_937861115.1). Taxonomy (GTDB): domain Bacteria; phylum Bacteroidota; class Bacteroidia; order Chitinophagales; family Saprospiraceae; genus M3007. Next base: position 14,533 of record CALMBD010000188.1, read on the forward strand.
TGGGCGATAGAGCCTACAAAATGCACGGGTACTTGCTGGTACCCGCTGTATTTGCTCACGTGGCGATCGAGAAACTGGCCCAAACAGCCCGCTATCAGGTTTTGAATGAACGGATGCTGAACATTATCGCCGAGAAAACGCGTAAAGGTCGCCAGGTATCTGTTGGCGCCTTTTTCGTAGATACGGTCTTTAATGCTGTCCAGCCCTTCCGTATGTGCGGCATCGAAGGCCGTATTGAGGTCAGAGGGGAGTTCCCGGTAGAAACGGGCACGCAACAGGGCCTTGCCAAGATGCGTTCCGCTGCCTTCGTCGCCCAGCAGCCATCCCAGCGAGGGTACGTTGTCGAGTATGGTCTCGCCGTCGAAATAACAGCTGTTGGAACCGGTACCCAGGATGCAGGCAATACCCGCATTGCGTCCGCAGGTCGCGCGGGCTGCTGCCAGCAGGTCGTGTTCTACCTCGACTGCGGCGTTGGGAAATGCAGCGCGCAGGGCAGCGGCAACGATCTCGGCCCGGTGGTCATCGTGGATTCCGGTACCGTAAAAGTACACCTCCTTTACTTCGCTGGCCTTCAGTTTAGGCAACAACTGTGTATCAAGGATCGACTTGATCTCGGCAGTGGTATGGAAAAAGGGGCTGAACCCAACGGTGTTCTCGAGTTGCTGGTTCCGCTCACCGTGGATGAGCAGCCAGTCAGATTTAGTAGAACCGCAATCGGCAATAATGACCATGTTTCGGCTTGATGCTATGGCTAGTGCAAAATTTCAGGACGAAACCCGCTTTTCGCCGTTGGCTATTTGTAAAATGTACACGAATGGCGCAAAAATAGATTTTTCCTCTCATAACAAAGGATAAACCCGCGAAAGTCGGTTTTCAAATTTTTTCTGTCTGCCAAACCGGTAAAATAAAATATCAAAAAT
>CALMBD010000189.1 GCA_937861115.1 uncultured Bacteroidota bacterium
ATATTAAACTTTTCCTTTGCCTCATCCATAGTATTGATATCATATTCTTTATATGAGCGAGTTCCACATCCACAACATTCTATTCTTAAACTATAGCGCAAGATTATTTCCTCTTCATCGACATAATAAGAGTCATTATGACGAGCGAAGTGATTCGTGTTTTGCTTGCATGACCTACAATATTCTTTAGACTTTTCTTCTGCCATAGTCTAAATATTTATAGGTAAAGCAACTATTCTCCCATCTCGCCAGACTGGATGCCCTACCTGCTTGTCTGGTGCAAGCACGTTATTGTCCGGTTTTAGATCCTCCACCTTCCCTTTCAAGTCAGGTCGTTTTACCCCTCCCTCCGAAGTAAAAACAGAACCTTCCGAGAAAACGTACATACTTTTTTTGCGGATGGACAATTGCTCTTCATTTGCCGGCGACGATATCCAACCACCGCGTTGAATAAACTGGTAAAACCCGGCCTCCCAATCCAGTTCATTCAACTCATCTTCGGTGGGGCGGTAAGTAGAGAGGCTCAATATGGCATTGGCGTTTTCGGGAAGGGCAAGTTCCAGTTCCGCGTGTTCGCAGCGGAATTGGCCGTTGCCGAGTTTCCGCTGTAGTCCGAGTCCATTGTCGCCCAGCAATCGAAGGATGCCAGTAAGTTGTTGCAGCATTTCTTTTTCCATACGCTCTTTGCCTGGCTGCTGCACGATGAAATACAGACCGCGGGTATTTCCGTTTTCCGGATAAAGTTTGTCAATATAGAAGGGTGTGCTGCGGAATGTTGTTTCACCAGTCTCGTGTCCGGTATTGGCATCCACAATGTCATCTTCATAGATATTGACCCGTTGGGTCATAAAACGTTTGAATACAACCGGATTTTTTGCTTTGCCCGACTCGTCCAGCACCTCTGCAATATTGATTTTGTCATTTCGCAGCACACGGGCAAAAAGTGCGGCGGGCAGGTGAGTCGTTTTTTTCAATTCCTTTTTTTGCGCCACCGTCCCTGACAAAAACAGATTCAACGGTTTTGGGAAAAAATATTCACTACTGACAAACGGGAAGGCTGAACTCGTCAAAAAACTATCAAAAAACGCTTTAGAAGCCACTGCTTCGCCATACAACTCTAAGGCAGTAGCATACATGGCAGATTTCAACATATCGGAATGTAGTACCGAATCGCTGTCCGCATAGGTGTTCAGTTTTCCCCGGCTGAGGTGCAGCGGCGTTTGGAAGTATAGTTTGAAAATATCGAATGTCATGCCCGTTCGGTTTTGTTATTTAGGGAAATACTTGCTATACTTCTCCGTGACGTTGTTGTCCGTAGCACTTCCGATGTCTTTGTAATAATCGGCACTGCGCTCATGCACCGTTTCAATTTCGAAGCGGATTTGGCCACTACCCCGCGAGCCACTGCCGCCGATATAGTCGTTTTGCAGCAATTGCAAAGCGGCAAACATATCCGTGACGAGGTTGGCTTCCGTATCTTCATTGAAGACGTTGAGCACCAGTTCAAAATTGAACATTGCACCCGCAGGCACCCGCTCCAATTGGCGTGGCATTGCACGAGAGGTAATACGGTCTATCACCACCTCCGTTTTCACTTCTGTGTAGAGCAGGTCGGCGTTTTTGAAAAAGTCGCTGTCAATTTGCGAGCGCAACAGATTGGCGTCGCGCACAATCAGGCGCGAAGGCCGTTGTTTTTCGTCCTGCGATTTCACGGCATTGCCAAAAAGTTTGGTAGCCCGGTGACTGTAATTGGTGGATGGACCGTTGTCAATGCCTGCCCCCATTTTTTCCGTGCCAATTTCGCCGTTGACCATTTCCAACAGGCTGCGCATTTTGCCTTTGATGGAACTGCCGGGGATGTAAGGTTCGCCTGTGGCCGGGTTGCGGATGACGCCTTTATCCACACCACCGATGCCCATTGCGTTGTTGGTGCCGCCGATGGCAATACCGGTCAGGGCTTCGATTTTACCCCGCACGATGATTTTTTTTGAAAGAGTATGGCTCATTTTATCAGATTTTTATGTGAAAGTTATTGATCGCGTCCGCCGAAAGACTTGTGGTAAGCCAGCGTCGCTTCGAGGAAATCCACGAAATTCTGGAATTGCTCTTCCGTCTTGACTGCGCTGTGGGCTTGTTCGATCACTTTGCGGAAAACCGAAATGCGCGATTCGCGGGTTTTGGCCAATACCCTTGCTTCGGCATAGGCCAGTTTGGGTCGAATGAGCAAGAATGAGGTGCGCTGTTTATCAAAGCCTTGCGCTTGGCTGCGGGCCTGAATGCGTTTTACCTCACCGAAGAAGTTGCGGATTTGTGAGGTCGTCATAGCCATCCGACCTGGTCGGCCATTTTGCAAGTCGCAGAGGTGTTCACCGAATTTTTCGGCAAACGTGATAGCGCCATCCTCCAGTTTGTCGCTAATCCAGACGGATTTAAAATCAGAAGTGGTGAAAGTCATGCTGTTAGCGGTTTATTTTTTAATGGTTCGATGTTCTAGTTCTGCCCAGCGGCAAGCCAGATTGAGCAGGTCGAGATAGTGGTATCTACTCGTGAAGTTTTGCTCTTTGTGACGGTTGGCAAAAGCATCCTGCATTACTTGCTTCAGGAACTGCTTGGCCTCGGGTTCTTTCACCCGTTCGATAAAGCGGGAAAAGTCATAGGCCATTACCCAGCGCCAGCGCTGCGGTAGTTTTTTCTTGCTTTGTAGTTGTCGTGCGTAAGCATGTGCGCTTACTTTGGTCAGAAAAGAGTTGGTGATTTTTCCTTGCTGCAACAGTCGCAATACATCCGTTTTTAAATCTTCCACCAAACTGAACTCTTTGTCCCAATGTAAAGGCATATCCAACAGGGAAAAAGCGTTTTTGGGCAGTGCGTCTTTTGCTACCTTATGGTCTTTGGCATCATCTTCAGCCTGGGCAGCCATTTTTGCCGCCTGCATAATTGGGAATTTTCCCGGCACGATGGCGATACCACCTGAAATGGTTATTGCGGGGTTATTGCAAACCCAGCGATTAAGTTCTGTCCTGATCTCTTTGGCAAAATCCAGCACTTCTTTCCAACGCCCCACGATAAAAAGGTCGTCGCCACCGGAATAGATGATAATAGTATGTTCGCGGTAAGCTGGCTTACTCTGAATGGTGTTTAGATACCCTTTAAAAAACCAGTCCAAACTTCTACTTATAGCTGAATAACGAGACAGATTTAGTCTATACTCGGATGTCTCCATTTTAGAACTCAGAATGGTACCAAGGCCATCCACGTCCATTCGCAGCACACCAAGCCTATCAAAATTGTCGCCCTGTGAAAGCAGGTCGTAAGGCTTAGGCTCGCCAGCATGATACCAGTCCCCATCCCATTTTTCTTTTTTATCAAAATAAGGGAACCTGTCGCCGCCGTACAGCAAAAATGTTGTGTTTCCATCCGGCGCATTCAGTGCTTTCACACCAGCGATTTTGCTCCCTTCACCCAACAAGTAGTGCTTGTAATCGAAGGGGTCGGTCATAGAAAATTTCGCTCCAACCGCTTTGGCATCTTTCGTGGTGAGAATTGCTTTTGTATCCCGCAAATGTTTTCCCAACTCTATTTGGTCATGCGTAATTTTTAGGACTTTGGTTACACCATCTTTCAA
>CALMBD010000190.1 GCA_937861115.1 uncultured Bacteroidota bacterium
GAATCAGTTTAATCTGCGTCATCAGCGTGCCATCGCTGCGTCATCAGCGTGCCATCAAAGATTACATCAGTGTGAATCAGTTTAATCTGTGTCATCAGCGTGCCATCAAGCAGCAAACACCGCAATTCTCCTTTTCTTTGCATTTCGCTTATATTACCTGAAAATAACAGGATGGATACCCGTTTTTGCTCCTTTTTGCCCCTTGCCCTGCTGCTGTTGCTCGCTCAAAAGGGGTACACCCAATGTAATCCCTTCTTCAACCAGCCCCTGAGCCCCCGCCCGACGAATTATGATATAAATGTGACACTCAACGACCGGACCAAAACCCTGGATGCCCAACAGGTGATCCGGTTCAGCAATCAATCCCCCGAACCCGTCTCAGCACTGCGTTTTTACCTCTACTTCAATGCCTTTAAAAATACCGAATCCTCTTTTCTGAAAGGCACTACCCAGATTTTCGGCCAGGGCTTCACCAACCGGCAACCCGATGAATGGGGCTGGATAGAAGTCCGGCAACTGACCACCGAAGACGGGGCGGATCTTACCGCAGGCATGCGTTTTATTCAGCCTGACGATTGTAACGCCGCCGACCAGACGGTGCTCGAGGTGCCGCTTGACAAACCCGTTCTGCCGGGAGAAACAGCGACCTTCCATCTGGACTGGCACGCCAAAGTGCCCAAAACCATCGCTCGTGCCGGGTATAGTCAGGACTTCTTTTTTCTCTGCCACTGGTTTCCCCAACTGGGAGTCTTTGAAAAAAGCGATACTGGTGCTTGGGACTGGAACTGCCACCAGTTTTTCCGGCAAACTGAATTTTACGCCGATTTCGGAGTGTATGATGTACATATCACTACCGATAGCAGGTTTGTATTGGGCGCCTCAGGCTGTCTGGTCGACGAGAAGAACAACGGAAACGGCACCACCACCCGGCATTTTCACGTAGAAGACGTCATTGATTTTGCCTGGACGGCATATCCACGATTCACTGTCCGGGAAGACCGCTGGCGCGACGTGCAGATCCGGTTGCTGATCCCGCCGGAACACGCCGACCTTGGTCCGCGCTACCTGCACGCCCTGAAATATGCGCTCGAATACCTTGATAAACACGTCGGCAAGTATCCCTATCCGAGCATTACGGTGGTAGATCCGCCATTTCACGGACTGCGTTCCGGACTCATGGAATATCCGACGCTCATCACTGCCGGCACGTTTTACGGTATGCCGGAAAGTCTGCACAACATGGAGTCGCTTGTAGTCCATGAGTTTGTACACCAGTATTTTATGGGCATGGTTGCCTCCAATGAGAAAGAGGAACCCTGGCTCGATGAAGGCTTTGTCACCTATTTTGAAGACCGGATCATTGATGCGGCATACGGCGACAAACATGCGCTGGTAGATGTGTTCGGCTATCGTTTTGACAACCGCGAACTCACTCGACTGGAATATACCACCATGCGCAACCCGCGGGAGGGTACGGTGGCGCGGCCGGGCTGGCTGTTTACGGATTCCAACTACAAGGCCCTCCTGTACAGCAAGACTGCCACGACGCTGCGCACGCTGCAGGCGCTGGTCGGGGAAGCCAAGATGGACCGGATCATAAAGGCTTATTTCGAACACTGGAAATTCAGGCACCCGCGCGGCAGCGATTTTATGGCGGTGTTGAAAACGGAACTGATGGCCGAACCCGACACTGTTTTTGCACAGCAGGTATATCATCTGGTTGAGACCAGCATTTACCATGCGGTGGTACTGGATTATTCGGTCACGCGCATTACCAACGAAATACTGCCGGCTTCGCAGGGCATTTTTGGCAAAACATCATCCGGTTTTACATACCGCGACGGTAGCGGTCAAGGGGGAGTGCTTTCAAAAGTAGAGGTACACCGCAAAGGCGACTGGGTTTTTCCGGTAGAAATTCTGGTGACCTTTGAAGACGGCAGTACTCAACTGCTGCACTGGTCGGGGGTGGAGGGTATGAAGGTTTTTGAATTTCCGGGTCCGTCCAGGGTGGTTTCGGCGCAAATCGACCCGCTGCGGAAACTCAGCCTCGACGTCGACCTGAACAACAACAGCCTTACCCTGCAACCCCGGAAGGCTCCCCTTTGGAAGTATGCGGCCAAGGCGATATTCTGGATACAGAATTTGATGGAGGCCGTGAGTTTTTTGGTTTAATGGTGCATGACGATAATGATGAAATGACAAATCACCCAATTCTCCACGGATTTAAAATCGCGATGAAGCAGTGGCGCATTGCGGCTATCGTGTATGCTATTCAACTGGGTCTGGCGGTGACACTGGGTATGCAGGTGTACGAGGTACTGGAAGCCTCGATTGGTCACTCGCTGGAGATCAACAAACTTTTGAGTCATTACGACCATACTGTCCTGACGGATTTTCTGAAAGTACACGGTGCGTCCATCACGCCGCTGATTGGCCAGTTGCGCTGGCTATTGCTCGTCTGGCTGGTCTTTTCGGTATTTATCGATGCCGGTTTGTTGTACTGCGCTGCAAGGCCGGAGCAGGCTTCCGGTCGCTCCTTTTGGCAGGGTGGGGCAGTTTATTTTTTCCCTTTCCTGAAAATCGCCCTGTTCTTTCTGGCCTTGACCCTGATATGGACGGCGCTGATCTGGGTGCCTGCCGCCATATGGCTGGAGCCTTCCCTGGAGTATTTTTCTACAGAACAATACTCGGTTTGGCTGGTGCTCCTGTTGTTGGTAATCTGGCTCCTGGGTTTGGCGGTGCTGTTCGTTTGGTCGGTTGCCAGCCGGCTCCAGCACCTGTCTGCAGGCGATTCTGTTGCCGGAAATCTCGCCGACGGCTGGCGGGTTTTTCGCAGCCGCAAGGCAAGTCTGCTGAGCCTTCTCGCCGGGTTTGCGGCCTTGCAAATGCTTCTGGTTGCCACCTACTTTACCCTTGAGGGGTATTCCGGCATGACGTCGGTGCTTCTGATCCCG
>CALMBD010000191.1 GCA_937861115.1 uncultured Bacteroidota bacterium
GAAAGAACTGGCCGATACGCCACTGGGGGTTTTATTCAAATAAATAGGTAGCGTGTATGGCACGCTGATGACACAGATTAAGAGGATTCACACAGAGAGATGTGTAGCGTATTAGGTGCTTGTCAGGTTAAGTCATAACATGATGGTCGTTGTCCGTAAAATCGAATACTGACTTTTTCACCTAACCAATGAATCAACAAAATCCCTTATCCAAAAATATCAGCGTCAATCTTCTTAATCTGTGTCATCAGCGTGCCATACACTCTTCTGCGTGAATCTTCTTAATCTGTGTCATCAGTGTGCCATACACGCTTCTGCGCTAATCCTCTTAATCTGCGTCATCAGCGTGCCATACACGCTTCTGCGCTAATCCTCTTAATCTGTGTCATCAGTGTGCCATACACGCTACGTATTAATCTGTGCCATCTGCCATTGGAACCATTATACACATATTTCGCATACTTTTTGGCTGCTTTTACCGGCGGAGAGATCCTGATATTTCCGATCATCCTCGCCGTTAAACTCCGTGCCTCCAATATTTTTCTGGCCATGGCCGTGGCGTTCGTCGGCACCCTTTCAAGAGACTGGCTGCTGTTTTTGTTATTTCGGGAAAAAGGAAGGCAGTTATTGCTGAAAATTCCCCGTTTGAAGACCAAAATCGGGCAGGCTAGAGAGATAATAGACAAGAACAATATGTTCGTATTCCTGGGTTATCGGTTTCTGTTCGGGCTGGTCATTTTTATTGTGATCGTACTCGGATTAAGCGGCATGTCCCTCCGAAAATTTGCCGCCATCAGCCTGATAGGGAATACCCTGTTCATCATTTGCATCGGCGTTTTTGGTTATTTCTATACCGAGATAATGCTGGAAAAGATCATTTGGGTGCACGAACACAAGGCATATTACCTGTTGGGGTTCGTCATTCTGTTGGGCCTTTACCTTTTGGTGAAAAAGGCTGGTGAACTGCTCGTCAAATACTTGTGAAGTTTTATACTGATCTGTTTCACACCCCTTTCATGCTCAACGCCACACGTTTGCGGGAATAATCAATTTCCAGTACCCGCACCATCACCTGCTGGCCGAGCGACACCACTTCCATGGGATTGCGCACAAACTTGTCGGCCATCTGCGATACGTGCACCAGGCCGCTGTCTTTCACACCGATATCCACAAAAGCGCCGAAGTTGGTGATGTTTGTCACGATACCGGGCAGCACCATACCCGGCGAGAGGTCGTCGAGGCTGTGTACATTGGCAAACTCAAAGGACCTGGCTGCGCCACGCGGGTCCAGGCCCGGTTTTTCCAGTTCTTTCAGGATGTCCTGCAACGTCGGCAATCCAACGTCGCCGCGCACATATTTATTCAGGTCAATTTTTGCCCTTTGGGTCTTGTCCTGTACCAGGTCATGCACCTTGCAGCCCAGGTCTGCGGCCATTTCGGCCACGAGGTCGTAGCGCTCGGGGTGTACCGCCGTGTTGTCGAGCGGGTTTGCCGCTTCACGGATGCGCAGGAAGCCGGCGCATTGTTCAAAGGCCTTGTCGCCGAGGCGGGGGACTTTCTTCAGGTCGTTGCGCTTTTTGAAGGGGCCGTTTTCGGCGCGGTACTGCACGATATTTTGCGCCAATACGGGACCGAGACCGGAGACATAGGTCAGCAGGTGCTTGCTGGCGGTGTTGAGGTTGATGCCCACGGCATTCACGCAACTTTCCACCGTGCGGTCGAGACTGTCGCGCAGGAGGTTCTGATTGACATCGTGCTGGTATTGCCCCACCCCGATGCTTTTGGGGTCGATCTTGACCAGTTCTGCCAGCGGATCCATCAGGCGTCGGCCAATGCTGACAGCGCCACGCACCGTGATATCCTCTGTGGGAAACTCCTCGCGAGCCGCTTCAGAGGCGCTGTAAATCGAGGCGCCTGCCTCGTTCACCTGAAACACCTCGACCGGCCGTTCAAACTTTATCTTGTGCAGGAAGTCCATCGTTTCACGCCCGGCTGTACCGTTGCCTACCGATATGGCCTCGATACCGAACTTGTCCACCAGGTGTTCTATTTCCGACTGGCTTTCAAACACCTTGCGCTGCGGCTCGTGCGGGTAAATGGCCGTGTTGTGGAGCAGGTTGCCGCTGGCGTCGAGGCACACCACCTTGCAGCCCGTCCGGAAGCCCGGGTCGATGCCCATGACGCGTTTTTCGCCCAGGGGGGACGACAACAGGAGCTGGCGCAGGTTTTCCGCAAATACACGTATAGCCTCCAGATCGGCTTTTTCCTTGCTGCTGTTGCGGAATTCCGTTTCGATGGAAGGCTGCAACAGCCGTTTGTAGCCGTCTTTTACGGCCAGGCGCACCTGGGCGGCCGATTCGCCGGCTCCGAACACGTACATCATGTCGAGGTCCTGAACGGCGCGCTCTTCTTCGGGTGCGATGGCCACGCGCAGGAAGCCCTCTTCTTCCCCGCGACGCATGGCTAGCAGGCGGTGCGAAGGGCAGTTTTTGAGCGGCTCGCTCCATTCGAAGTAGTCGAGGTATTTTTTGCCTTCCTCTTCCTTTCCTTTCACAAGCCGCGAGGCGATGAGTGCGCCTTTTTCAAAATGACGCCTGACTTTGTCGCGGGCCTTTTTGTCTTCACTCACCCATTCGGCGATAATATCCCGGGCGCCCTGCAGGGCGTCGTCGATGGCGGGAACCTGCTCATTAAGGTACGCCGCAGCGATGGTTTCGAGACCGTCTTTGTCCTTTTGGGCAAAAATGCGCTTTGCCAGCGGTTCCAGGCCCTTTTCGATAGCCATTGTCGCACGGGTCTTGCGTTTGGGCCGGTATGGCAGGTAGAGGTCCTCCAGTTCTGTCATGGTACCGGCGCCTTCAATCGCCGCCCGTAGTTCGGGCGTGAGTTTGCCCTGTTCTTCGATACTTTGCAGGATGACTTCCCGGCGTTTGTCGAGTTCCTGCATCTTTCGCCAGCCGTCGTGGATGTCAGCGATCTGGACCTCGTCGAGCGAGCCGGTGGCTTCCTTGCGGTAGCGGGCGATAAAAGGTATGGTAGCCCCCGATTCGAGCAGTTCGACGACGGCTTCGACCCGGCGGACGGGGATGTTGAGAAGTTGGGCCAGGCGTGGTGCGTAGGACATAAGTACAGGCAAGGTGCTTCACCCTGCTTTTGCGGGTGGCGGGCAAAGTTGAGAAATTTCAGGTTTTCAGGCGGGGGTATTTTTGAAAATATTGAAGTCTGGGGATTGAACCTACGAAGGAAAAGGTTTAGGTTTGAAGGGTAAAGATTGCACCCATGTGTGCCTGATCAGATTCCATACACAAACGAACACGAACAAATCATTTTGACAAATGAAATCACTACTCACAGGTCTTTTTCTTGCCATTTCATTCCATTCATTTTCGCAGCAACCGATTTATGCGACCGTTTCTGGTGGTAACCTGTATTCTTTTGATCTGGCAAACTGTACAAGGCATTTCATTGGCTCTACCGGACAGGGGTTTGGCGACATCGCATTTACGCCTGACAGGCGGCTTTGGGGCATAGCCGGCGGCATGCTTTATCAAATTGATACTGCCACCGCAAGCGTAACATTGATTGGAGATACGGGAGTGGGATCAGTATCCCTGGTAGGTTTGAATGACTCTGTCTTATTGGGGGAATATGGGATGAAACTGTATGCCATCAACAATGTCAACGCTGCTTCCTACTATATTGACACTATCGGATATCAGGCTGCCGGCGACCTGACCTGGTATGACGATGATCTGTATATGGTCACCTCTGCGGGACAAATAATAAGGATGGTGTTGAACAGCGGCAATACGGCTATTTTGAGTGTTACGGCTATTGGCGCGGCTGTTCCGACTTGCGAGGGGGCAATAACGGCATCCTCGGCCGATGGCGTTAGTTCAATTGTGGGTTTCAATGGGCCGAACATCATAAAAATCTGCCAGATTGACGGCTCCTCTGAATTGCTGTGCCCCGGTCTCAATATCGGCGGTACACCTGGCGCCGCTTCCATCCGACTGGCTACACAAGTTCCGGAACCTGTCTCCTGTGAAGTTACCGGGGTCGAAACCCTTTCTTCAAACAACCCGGTATCAATTTTCCCAAACCCGGCGGCAAACGAACTGAACATAAAAACAGGGTACAATCAATTTTCTGGCTTTAATATTTACAACGCTTTGGGGCAATTAATGCTAACCGGAAAATTAGGGAATGATACGACAACCATTAGTCTCCGTACCTTAGTAACCGGGATCTATACCGTTGAAATCTTTGGTGCAGATAAAACAGTGCGAAAGGTTTTTATTGCTGAAAAATAGAATGGCAATTCGGAAACCAACCTGCAAAATAGTTACACGTGTGTCGCCAATATTGAAACAGCATTGTTCATCACATCAGACACAATGATATGAAAACTTGCAACTTGTATTTTTCAGTTGGCATCATCACCCTTTTTTGCATGACAGGATGCCAAAACAGAGATTCCAGGACCAAAGCGGAACTTATGAATATTGAGTTGTTGAGAGGTGATATCATTATGTGTGGAGGCAAGGATTTTGGCGATGTCAGTTTTGCAACAGCCTGTCAGGATTCAGTCCGGGAAACGTTTGACCTTGCCATTTCTCTATTGCATTCGTTTGAATACGAAGAAGCCGAGAAGGCATTTGTGAAAGTGATAGATGCCGATCCGGATTGTGTCATGGCCTATTGGGGAGTGGCGATGAGCCTTTATCCCGCATTATGGGCCCCTCCTGATAAGGAAAAACTGGAAAAAGGCGCCAAAATTCTGCGTATAGCAGCATCACTTCCCAAAACCGAAAGGGAGAAGGACTACCTGGATGCAGTCCGGGTGTATTACAATGATTGGGAACATGTGGATGCAAAAACCAGAGCGACCAAATTGGCGAATAGCATGGAAGCGCTCTATAATAAATACCGGGATGACACCGAAGCGGCAATATTCTATGCCCTGACCTTAAATGCAACTGCCGATCCGACCGACAAGTCTTATGCAAATCAAAGAAAAGCAGGCCAAATCCTGGAGCCGCTCTTTCTGGAGAAACCGAATCACCCGGGTATTGCGCATTATATCATTCACAGTTATGATAACCCCGGGCTGGCTTCCCGGGCATTATCCACTGCGAGAAAATACTCGTCAATAGCGCCTGCATCTGCTCATGCACAGCATATGCCTTCCCATATTTTTGTTCGCCTGGGCTTATGGGGCGAAGCGATTCAATCGAACCTGAATTCTACTTCATCAGCGATATGCTATGCTGAAAGCGCCGGATTTGACGGGCATTGGGATGAAGAGTTGCACGGAATGGATTATTTGGTGTATGCTTATTTGCAGGAAGGGAACAATGCAAAAGCCATAGAGCAGAATAGCTATCTAAACACTATAAAGAAAGTATATCCGGTCAATTTCAAAGACGCATATGCCATTGCCGCCATCCCGGCAAGGATAGTCCTGGAAAATAAAAACTGGAAAAACGCAGCTGTACTTAACTTCAGTCCGATCGGGTTTCCCTGGGAAAAATTTCCCTGGCAATCTGCCATCCTGCATTTTACAAGAGCATTGGGTGCGGCACATCTGGGAGATATTCAACAAGCCGAAAAAGAAATACAGGCCCTCCGCGCACTTCATAAAGTACTGGTTGACAGAAATGTTCCATACGAAGCCAATCAGGTGCAAATACAATTGAATGCTGCACAGGCGTGGCTGGATTTTGCGAACGGCAGTTATGATTCGGCGCTTGTGCTTATGCGGGAAGCGGCCGAAATGGAGGACAACACAACGAAACATCCTGTAACGCCTTGTGAGGTATTGCCTGCCCGGGAGCTTTTAGGCGACATGTTATTGGCGATGCACAAAAATGTCGATGCCTTTAGGGCGTATGAACAAGATTTGAAGGATCACCCGAACCGGCTGAACGGATTATATGGAGCGGCTGTCGCTTTAAAAAATCAGGGGAAAGCAGGAGAAGCGAATAACTATTTTGGAAAATTGGTCGAACTTACCGGATCAACAGACACCGACAGGCCTGAAATAAAAGAGGCCAAAAGGGAACTGCTCACCATAAATCAAACCAAATGAAAAACAACCTGACCTTTCTCGTTCTCCTCTTTTGGGCATTGGCCCAAACTGCCTGCGCCCAATACTGGAGCACCGCAGGCAATACCGGCAACGGTCTTTGGCTGGGCACGAGCGACAATAATCCGCTGGAAATCAAGACAGGTGGTGCGAGCAGGATGTACATCCTTGCCGATGGAAGGATAGGCGTCAATACCAGCCAGCCTGTAGGCTTTCTGCATGTCAACGGCAAACAGATTACCGTTGCGGGCATGGCCAATTTTACCGTGCGCTGTTCGAGTTGTTCGACCGGCACCTTCGCTTTTACCAACACCGAATTCTCGGCGTTGACAAGGGTCGCAGGCATCGGCGGCAATCAGTTTACCGCCCTGTATGCCAAAAGCGGTAGCAACAACCAGACCGCTGCCGCTTATTTCGACGGCAAAGTGGTTGTGGCAAACGGCTCGCTGGGTGTCGGCACCAATGCTCCCGTACAAATGCTCGACGTGAACGGGCGGATGAATATTTCCAATGGCGTCATCCAGCGTGGAGGCAACGCCATCACCTCCACCTCTGATCTGGGGCTGTACTCTTTGGACAATGGAATTCACATGCGATTTGTCACCAACAATGCGCCGTTCCGGTTCTTTTCGGACGGCGGAGTGAACCCTGTCGGCGGTACGGAAATCTTTTCCATCAGCGCCAACGGGAATACGGGAGTTGGAACGGGCGCCCCTGAAGATAAGTTACAGGTCGGCACCGGCATGGCCAAAGTCGTGATGGGCGCCGCCCTGGGCTCAAGCCTGGGATACGGGACATCCTATATCGGCTTCAACGCTTCCAGACAAAATGCGGCTACCTGGTCTACCAGCAACGACGGCGCCAACAACGGCGGCGGTGTCATCTTCTCCGACGTCGCCGGAAACCTGCTTTTTTCCGGCATTCCCAGCACCGGAGCAAGCAACCAGTCCGGGATACCGGATGCGACTGTGGTGGGCAATACCACCATGTTTGTCGGCTCCAACGGCAGCGTCGGCATTGCCACCAGAAATACGGCCGGCTATACACTTGCCGTAAACGGATTTGTACGGGCCAAAAAGGTCGTGGTCGAGACCGGCTGGAGCGACTTTGTCTTTGAGAAAGGATACCGGCTGAGACCGCTGGAGGAGGTGGAGCGGCAAATTCAGGAACATGGACATCTGCCGGAAATTCCTCCTGCATCCGAAATAGAAAACAATGGCGCAGATGTCGGTGCATTGCTGAAACTCCAGATGCAAAAAATCGAGGAACTCACGCTGTATATCATCGAGCAGGACAAGCGGATCAGGGAACTGGAAGCACAACTGAAAAAATGAGCCGGCCATGAACAATCAATTCAAAATTTCGGCTATTACACTGCTTTTGACTGCGGTGCTGGCGACAGCAGTGCATGCTCAGGTGCACATCAAGGGCGAACCTTTCACCATACAAAGGCCCTCGATTCGGCTCGCATCCACCAGTATTTTTTCTTTGCCGGCGTTCGACAACAGGGTGCTGAACGCGTACGCAGATTCCATCGCCGGAACACTGAACTGTGAATCCTGCAAAAATAACTTCTATGGAAAAGGAGTCGATATAAGCATCGATATCAGAAAATCGGGCCAGTTGGAGTTGCAGCTCGACGGCAGCAAATTGTGGCTGCTAAAGGTATCTTCGCCTTCAGCCTACGGCATGCAGTTTTATTTCAGCAAGTTCAGGCTGCCTTTCGGAGCGACGCTGTTTTTTTACAACGAGGACAAAACCATGATACTGGGCGCTTTTACAAGCGACAACAACAACGAGGATTCTACGGCGGTCACACCGTTCGGCACGCAATGGATTGAAGGGAAAACGATATATGTGGAGTATTTTGAACCTTATTTTGCAGATTTTGAGGGTGAATTGACGATCAGCAGAATCGTCCACATTTATCAGGATATCTTTTTTCGGTCGGGCCCCTTTAACTTCGATCCGCTGGGCCCCTGCCATATCAACGTTGCCTGTCCGGAAGGCCTGAATTGGGTAAAGGAGCGTAATTCCGTTGCACTTATCCTGTTTTACGACACGAATAACAAATTGTCATCCTGGTGCTCGGGCGCCGTGATCAACAATACGGAAAACGATGGTCGTCCCTTATTCCTGACGGCTTCCCATTGTCTCAGAACAACACCGACACCCAACCCGGCGCTTGATTACAGCTCGTGGGTGTTTTTATTCAACCACCAGGCGCCAAATTGCAACAGCAACGGTTCGAATGTCAGCAACAGCACAACGCAATCCGTCTTTGGATCCCAAATGCTTGCCACTGATAATTACCTGACCATGACAAGCGATTACGCGCTGCTTGAATTGAATACATCCAGGGAAATTCTGAGTTCGTTCGGCGTTTGTTATGCCGGCTGGGACAGATCCGGCCTGCCCGGTAATCCTCCGTTTGTATGTATTCAGCACCCTAAAGGCGACATCAAGAAAATTTCCATCGAAAACGACCCGGTTGTCTCAACCAATAAACATTCCGCTATAATGAATCCGGCGGCTGATTTCTGGCGGGTGGCCGATTGGGACAAGGGCATAACAGCCGGCGGTTCATCAGGCTCTCCCCTGTTCAATGGAAGTCACCGTATCATCGGACAACTGTGTTGCGGGGAATCAGACTGCAATGGAACGACCGACAATGGCCTGTCGGACTGGTACGGCAAGTTTTCCAAATCATGGGGATATGGAGGTCTGGGTTATTGGCTGAACCCCTTCTCCGCAGCGCAGAATACAGTGGATACCTACTGCCCTGCCTACTGCAACGACGGCGTTCAGAATGGCGATGAAACCGGCGTGGATTGCGGCGGATTGTCGTGCCCGCCATGCCAGCCCACCTCCGGTGGCGGTATTTGCCGCACGGTGCAGTTCACCGTCAATAACAAGAATACCACCTCGAAAATTATCAATGTATGCGATCCAAATGTACTGCTCACGCCGTACAGTTACAATGAAGGATCCTGTGCAGGGATTACCTCCGCTGCACACTGGCAGCATGTTACCACTACCAGAGATACCTGGTGCGGCAAAATTGCCGACCGTGGTGAAGCGGCATATTTGTCCAAGCACTTTTTCGATCAAAAATGTTACTGCAAGTTCTACAAACTGTTTATCGGCATTCAGGAATGAGATGAAAACAAGAATCTTATCGGAACAGGCAAGTCGCAGTGGTTCAACATTTTTGACGGCGACCAGAACAACGACTGGGATGCTCTGAACCTGTATTCCTTTCATTTATACGACCATTTGCCGGGCGGGTTCTCGATGCAGCAGGGAAAGTACTATGCCATCAAAATCGCTTCCTATGGCGGTGGTGTCGTGAATGCCTCAAACTGGATCGAATACACGTCCTTCATCAGGGTCTACAAAGACAACCTGCTGATCCAGAACAAATCCATCACGAACCACCAGTTTGCCAATACCATCACGATCGACAACTCAAATGTGCCTGCAAATGCAAACGTCAAGGTTGTCGCAAAAACCAGAATCGAGATATTGCCAAAATCAACCCTGGAAAGCGGAACGTATTATATCGATAATTTTGACTGCAATAATTTAGATCAGTTTTCGCAGTAATTCGTAACAATTGCCCGATAGTGTTTTTTGTGTTCCTTTGTCCGGAGTCTGCCGGTGAAGCAGGCTCCCCGTTGAACCCGAAACTGTACATGCCATGATCAACGCCGCCTCCCGATTCGGCATCGCCGCAGTGTATACGCACCTGTTCGGCGTGATTTTCTCGGGACTGATCTTCCCGGCCCTTGCCATGCTGGTGTGTCCGCAGCCCCCGTGGGTGGATGCCGCCACCTTTATCCGCGCCTTTCATCCGCTGCAAACTGCTACCTTTTTTTGCGGGTTTTTCCTGATTTTGGGTTCCCTGCTGACATTTGTTGCGCTGTATTTCACAGCCGGCGAAGACAGAAAGATATACGCCCTTTCAGCGCTTGTTATCAATACCTTTTTTTCGGCAATTGTCTTTGTCAATTATATCATTCAAACGACTTATGTCCCTTTTCTTGCCACCCATAACCCGCCTGAGACGGCAAACATATTACCCATGCTGACGATGGGCAATCCGGGTTCGCTGGCCTGGGCATTAGAGATGTACGGATGGGGCGGCGTTGGCCTGTCCTTTATTTTTGCTGCACCGGTATTCGGACGGGAGCGGTCGGGCAATATTTTACGCATCCTGTTCATTGTCAACGGGGTGTGCAGTTTTGGTTCTGCATTAATGACTTCCGTAGACATGAACTGGTTGTTCACGCCGGCAGGAATTATCGCACTTGTTGTCTGGAACACTTTGGTCCTGGTGATAGATGTGTTTTTGTTGGGGTATTTCAGGCAACGGCCGGAAGCAATTCATTGAACCGTGTTCACGGTTGGGCAATAATTGGCATAAATGAACCAAAAACTGCCATTATGCCAAAACTAAAATTTCCCAAACCCGAGATTGCCTTGACCCGTTACAAAACGATAGGTTACCGAATCAATGGAACGGTTCCGAATGTTTCAACCCAGGATGTCCATTTTGCGGTAGCACAGGCTTTCAGCATTTGGAGCGCTTATGTCCCGGTCGTTTTTGTCAAACGCACCTTTGTTTCAACGGCCGATGTTCACATTACCTTCGATCCAGATGAACCGGGCGGACCACTGGGTAACGCACTCATTGAAATTGATACCAGTGAGAGTTTCTTTATCGATAAATACAAAAACCCGGTTACAGCGCAATGGGGCCCTTTTGACCTGATTGGTGTGATGGCGCACGAGATAGGACATAATGTGTTTGACCTTCATCACAATACAACACCTGGTTCAATGATGACCGACGGGTTCGGCGAGGGACAGGTCAAGAGAATGTTACATCCCGATGATATTTCCCTTGCACAGAATAAATTCGGCAAATTGCCGTCTCCGGGACTGATTCCAATGGCGTTAGACGCGGCAGATCAGATCAACTATGCACCAAATGTTGTGTTTCAGGCCGGGCCAGACAAGATTTCGATCAGTGGACCCGGGGGCACTGCATCGGTGGTACAGATGTATAATACCCAGGTAAAAAAGAAAAAGGTGAACGCTGTTATCCTGAAGGTACGGACGTCTTCCTCTAAAGCCATTATTAACAGTGTGGAGATATGGGACACCTTTAATTTGCTGGAACGACACGTTTTGTCACTTAGTTCAAACCAGAATGCCCCGAGAGATTTTGAAATCAAAGTCGGATTGCCAAAAAAACCGGTATTTAAAAGCGGGTTACTGATTCGTATCGAAGTGCTGTTGCTGACCGGCGGCGGCAACCAGTCACGAAGCGTCGAAATCTCGGCAGTAGATATAGAAACAGTCCCTATGCCTCTGCCTGAAGTATTCACTTTGTGACCCTAAAGCGGACAGGCTTCAGGGATGTTGCTATATTAGCGCATTCATTTCAATGATCCTGCTCATGCGTACCATCCAAAGTCTCCTCTCCGAATACGGCGAAAGCCATCAAAATCCGACAAACAAAGCCGTACACTGGATTTGTGTGCCCGTCATTTTCTTTACCGTTGTCGGTTTGTTGTACAGCGTTAAACTGGGCGTCAACCTCTCCCCTGCCCTGCCGCTGAATCTGGCCATGGTGGCGATGGTATTGACGGTCCTGTACTATACGCGGCTGTCGTTGTCCCTGGCGTTCGGTATGACCTTGTTTGGGTTGCTCTGCCTTTGGTTATGCCAAATTATTGAGTCGAGCGGTACTCCGCTTTGGCAGGTATCCGTCGCCCTGTTTGTGCTTGCCTGGATCGGGCAATTCTGGGGACACAAAATCGAAGGCAAAAAGCCCTCTTTCTTCAAAGACCTGCAGTTTCTGCTTATCGGGCCGGCGTGGCTGATGAGTTTTGTGTATCAACGACTGGGTATCAGCATTTAGGGAGACACTGAAGGAACTCAGCGTCTCACCTGGACTATAGCATCCACGGAAGAACCGCCTTCCGGTCCTCGGGATAGCCGGGAAACGTCTCCCGATACCAGCGGTGGTGCGCCATGGCGCGCGGAATCAGATTGGCCGCCGTCCAGACCGCAAATGCAAAGGCCGGCAGGCACCAGGTCATGAGTGCAAATCCGGTCCACTCCAGCATTTCACCAAACAAATTCGGACAACTTATCCACCGGAACAATCCGCCTTTCGGAATGACATAATTCGTTGAACCCGGTTTCCGCAAGTGAATCAGGATATGATCTGAATGCCAGTTGATTGCAAGCCCTGCCCAGAACAGCACCTGACCCGCGAGAAAACGCGCATCCAGCAACCAGGAATCCGGATAATCGGCAAAGTGCGAAAAGTAATACCCCAGAAAGAACCCGTTGAAGAAATTAAAACCAACAGCCGAAAGCACAATAGCCAGCGGCATGCGCTTTCCTGTGGTTCGCAGGCGCAAGGGGTAAATGATGCTGCGATTGAGGTAGTGAAACAAAAAACACGCACTAAACAGGCCGGGTAACAGGGATATGTCCGGCCCGTTCCACAACAAGGCCGACAGAAAAACCACGACCACCGGGAATTCCATCAAAAACCAGCCGAGCCGGTTGTCGAGTGTTGGTCCCCAGCCGGGACGGACGTGTCGCCCATACGGAGCATTTTTCCGAAGCAGATATAAAAAGGCAACAAGCGCAACCGCCATCCAAATCCACAGCAGTTGACTGTACAGGGCGTAATTCATAGATAGTTTTGTTTGGCAAACCAGTCATAAGCGTCGGCGATGGTTTCTTCCAGTGGTCTGGAATGGTAGCCCAGTTCCCGGCGCGCTTTTTCTGAAGACACGAATTTGGAGCCATTTTTCAGGGTGTTAATGGCATCACGGGTGTAAAAGGGTCTGGTATTGGTCAGCAGCGAAAGGCCCTCGACAAATGGCGCGCCCAGACGCAGCAAGGGATAAGGCATTACCCACCCGGGTGCACTTTTGCCGGTAGCGGCGCTGCATAGGGCCGCCATATCCCGTACGGTGGCATAATGGCCGGATAGCAGGTAGGCTTCGCCGCTACGGCCTTTGTGCAGGGCTGCAATAGCGGCGTCGGTCACGTCGCGCACATCGACCCAGTCAAAACCGCCGGGGGCCAACACCGGGATGCGTTGTTTGTAGAAATCGATCAACATTTTCCCTGACAGAGAGGGCTCATAGTCGTACGGACCCAACACTGCTGTCGGGCAAAGAGCGAGTACTTCAAGGTTTTTATCCCTGGCAAATTGCAGCGTCATCTGCAGCGCTTCGGCCTTTGTCCGGCTGTATGCCATTTCTGCATCGAGGGCCAGTGGCCTGGATTCATCGAAGACGGTATCCGGCGTGCCTTCATGGAAAGCGTGTACAGTGCTGAAAGAAACCACTCGTCGAACGCCGTGCAGCAGGGCGCTTTCCAGTACATAACGAGCGCCTTCTATATTCACCCGCCGCAATTTTTCGCTCATGCCACTGCGGATCGAAACTACTGCCGCCAGGTGGAAAACCACCTCGCTATCCTGTATGAGCCGGTCCAGGTCGTGCGGGTTTAGAATACTCCCGTGGATGGTTTCTACGGGCAAATCGCGCAAACCCCTGGTTTCGCGGTGCACCAGCACACGCACCATATGTCCAGCCTCGGTCAGGCGTCTGACCAGCAGGTTGCCTATTCTGCCCGATGCGCCTGTGACGGCTATTTTCATAACTGTGGCAAATAATGGGTGAAAATGGTGTTTTCTGACCGGATGCCGCGCAAACGACCCGAATTACTTTCTGTTTTCCCTGAATTCGTACAGCAATACTACCCCACCGAATATGGCGCCTAAGATAGTGGTGGATAATCGCCACAATAGTGCATAAATCAACAAAACCTCTCCGGGCATTATTTTTCCCATGAGCCAAACGGCCGATACTTCTGCAAGACCCGATGCGCCGGGTGTCGGGGCAAAATAGATCAGCAGCAGTTGTATCACCTGTAATCCGATGAATACCTCGAAGGGGACCTCTTGCCCCATTGCCCGGGCAATCACATATCCCATCAGGTATTTGTTAAAGAAAAGGACTTGTGTGGCGATAATGGTCAGAATAATGCCGCGTTTGTTATGCCTCAGAATGGTCCGGAAACCGTTTTGGAAGCGTTGTAACTCTGCATCTGCCCGATCGAGCACCTTTTGCCGCCAGGCCAGCGCCGTTTCCTGTCTGCCCGGCAGCATGGCAAACAATTTTTGCAACAGGGTATGGGCCATGCCCGGGAAAAAAAGGAAAACCAACAATGTGCTGACGATCATGGTGACCACTACAAACCCCGTCCGGAATACCGGCGTGAAATTTTCGCCGAACATATCTGCAGGTATCCACCATATGGCCAGCAGACTCGACAGCAGAAAAAAGGTCAGGGTAGCGATCAGGTTGACTGTTGAAACAAGCAGGCTGTCGGCAACAGGCACCCCTTTGCGCCATAGGACATAGAGTTGGGCCGGTGCGCCGCCCGTCTGAAACGGTGTGGCGGCGCCCATAAACATATTGGCCCAGTTGGATTGCATACAATCCCAAATGGATACGTACGGCATGGATTTGCCGTTGAAAAACAGCCGGTACCGCAAGCCTCCCAGCCAGAAATCGAGAGCGATCAAAGGGGCGAGCACCAGTCCAAACCCCCACTCCAGGTTGGCCATGATCTCCTCTAGCCCTGCGGGGCGTTTCCACCACATGCCAAGCAGGGTGCCTGCAGCAGAAAAGAGAATAAAGGCCTGAATGCCCCGCCGAACTACATGCGGCGACGGCAATAGCGGATGATCAACAGAGTGGTTTGCCATCGGTATTGTTCACAGCAGGCTTTCCTGCCCATTTTAACACAGTGCTGAACACATCTGTGGTACGTGCAGGCCGATCGTCCCAGCCCTGCTGATTATAAACAAACGGCACCATCATGTGTTCCCGGTGCAGGGAGCCGTGTGAACCGTGGTGCTCCGGCCACTCATAAACCTCCCTCAGATCGAAGCCTTTCCTGGATGTCACCACAAAGTCTCCCGTACGGCTGCACGAGAACACCTGTTCCAGTTGGACAAGCGCATCGGGATATGCCGAATCAAACGTCGCATCGAGCGCCTGCTGCCGGTCGAGCGGGGTATCAAGTTTTCCAAGGCCCAGCGGATCGCCGCTTTGGGGCAGGTAGACGAGACCGCCGCCTTCGCGCCTGACCCACGCTTCGCCGGCTGCCGATCCTACCGCTATGGTATCCTTGTCGTGGCGCCAGGTAATAAAATCAATTTCCTCACGTGCCATCAGTTCATGCCAAACGTCGCCGAGTAAATGACGTATCTCGTCGCCAAACACCGGCTGGCCATCGCGGTTTTGGAGGCAGTACACCTGCCCGGCCGCATTGCCGGAGATCATGACAGACATTTTTGGGTTTTGGGTCCAGATCGCAGGGTATTCCAGGGTTTTGATCTTCTTCTTTTTGAAAAACCGGGCCAGGTCGAAGTGCGTATGGGTGGCCGTAAGCCCGTGATCGGAGATCAGGATCATCAGGGTTTCATCCCAGCGTCCCTGTTGTTTGAGTTTTTCTACCGCTTTGCCTACGCTGAAATCCATATACCGGTAGGCGCGCCTGGTATTGTCATGGTGCGGGTGATGCAGGTGTGAATTGGAGTCGACGCCCGGAAAAACAACAAACATGAACTCCGGATATTTATCCAGACCAAGCATCAGGTGTTCGTGCGACGCCTGGTCGACTTTTTCCCACTTATGGCTCAGGTGGGCGCGGAGATACAGCCCCGGCTTAACCTTTGCCGTGAGGTCGTGCCCGTCCGGCAGCCCCCTGGTGATCATGGAGAATATATTGTAGGGTTTATCGAACAGTTCGTGCAGCGTGGGACGGTCTTTGGGCAGGTCGTCGTTGAAATAGGGCGCCTCATAGCCGCAATAACTGCGGAAACTGTCGCGCCCCCAACGCTTTTCAAAAAACGCCGATTTGTCGAGCCAGCGGATGCCTGGTATGTTGCTGGTGCCGGGAAAACTGCCTGTCAGGAAAGGCAGGTAGGCCGGTCCGGTTGTAGAAGGGAAACACGAAGTGGCCGTCCTGAACGTGCCACGACCGAGTATTTCTCGCCTGATATTGGGTAAATCACCCGATTCGATCAATTCCTGCATCACGTCGGGGCGGGCGCCGTCGACGAGATAAATGATAACCAAGGGTCGCTTCAATGTGTGTCTGTTTTGGATTGAATGCGGCCAAAATATGGATTTATCGGCATTCGCGATTACCGGAACCCGGCATTTATGGTTTGCAGCACCTGCTCACCAGGGCACAACTCGTCTTTATTCAACCGGTTAAGCGGTTTTTCGACCGTTTTCAAAATGCCGTGCAGTTCGGGGGCATCTACGTCGATAAAGATAAGTCCCGTGAGTATTTCACCGGAAGACTTCGCCTCATACAGCCTGTTCATGGCCGAATGGCGATCGAGCGGATCCCAGTCGTGCGCCAGTTTGTTCAAATGCACCAGCGAGCCGTCGTGCAGCGGCACGGATATGGAATCGCCTTCCGCATACTGCGTGGTGATCTCCGGCATAAACGGCACAAAATCGACGGCAGCGGTGGCTTCTATATGTTCCCGCGTATAATCGTATGATTTGGTGGAGCCCTTGTTGTTGTTGAAGGTAACGCAAGGCGATACGATATCAATCAGGGAAAAACCCGGATGCGACATGGCCGCCTTGATGAGCGGTATCATCTGTTCCTTGTCGCCGGAAAAACTGCGCGCCACAAAAGACGCGCCCAGTTCCAGGGCCAGTCCAGCCATGTCGATGGCCTGATACATGTTGGCCGAGCCGGATTTGTTGATCGAACCGACATCTGCCGTAGCCGAATCCTGGCCTTTGGTGAGCCCGTAGCAGCCGTTGTTCATGATGATGTAGGTCACGTTCAGGTTCCGGCGGATGGCATGTACAAACTGCCCTATCCCGATAGACGCCGAATCGCCGTCGCCCGATACCCCGATGTACATCAGGTCGCGGTTGGCGAGATTGGCGCCCGTGGCTACCGAAGGCATCCTGCCGTGCACCGAATTGAATCCGTGCGAATTGCTCAGAAAATATGCCGGCGTTTTGGATGAACAGCCTATACCGGAAAGTTTGGCCACCTTGTGCGGCTCGATAGCCATTTCAAAACAGGCCTGTATGATGGCGCCGCTGACAGAATCATGGCCGCAGCCGGCGCACAAGGTAGACAGTGCACCTTCGTAATATTTACGGGTGTAGCCCAGTTTGTTCTTGGGCAGATCGGGATGGCGAAAAACGGGTCGAACGAATGTCATATCGAACTGTAGACCAGCAGGTCTTGTTTGTTTAAAAGTTGGGTGTTATTCTTCCACATCAGATTGCGAGGGCGGCGCTGCCTCGTGTACTACGAACGCCGGGCTCAGTTTTCCGATGAGGCTTTCCATGATTTGGTTGCAAATGGTTTCGGCAGTAATGGGAAATCCGTCGTAGTTCAAAACTGAAGCGATTTTTGAGGGCCTCAAATCCAGTTCGTTGATAATCAGCGACCTGAACTGTGCATCGCGGTTCTGTTCAATGATGAATACCCGGTCGTGCACGTCCACAAACTCGCGCACCTGATCGTTGAAAGGAAATGCTTTCACGCGCATCGCATCGAGCACGACACCTTGCTCCTTGAGCATATCCACCGCCTCCAGCGCTGCATAGGTAGTGGTACCGAAGAAAATGATGCCGATAGCGCTTTGTTTTTCATCCTGGTAAAACTCAGGCGCCGGCACGTATGCTTTAGCGGTCTCCCATTTGTGCAACAGGCGATCCACGTTGCGCACATAAGCGGCGCCATCTTCGGTATAAGCTGCATATTCGTCGCGCGAGGTGCCGCGGGTGAAGAAGGAACCCTTGGTCGGGTGCGTGCCGGGAAT
This sequence comes from uncultured Bacteroidota bacterium, assembly GCA_937861115.1. Classification (GTDB taxonomy): domain Bacteria; phylum Bacteroidota; class Bacteroidia; order Chitinophagales; family Saprospiraceae; genus M3007. The sequence continues at coordinate 18,003 of CALMBD010000191.1, forward strand.
GGTGCGGTAGCAGATGCCGTCGTTGTCCACATCAAGATAGCGACCGAATTTTTCCACTTGTTCCAGTTGCGCTTCATCGAGCACTTTTCCGCGGTCGTACACGCGGCTGTCGTCCCATTTCAGCGGTGGCGACATGTTGTCGTTCATGCCCAGGTCGAGGTCGGTCATGACAAGGACGGGCGTTTGAAGTCGTTCCGCCAGGTCGAAGGCCTCTGCCATGTGGTCGAAGCACTCTGCAGGTGTGCTCGGGAAAATCAGCACCTGCTTGGTATCGCCGTGTGAGGCATAGGCCGCCGACAGGATGTCGGATTGCTGGGTTCTGGTAGGCATACCGGTCGAGGGGCCGCCACGCTGTACGTCGACGAGTACAGTGGGTATCTCGGCAAAATAGGCAAGCCCCAGAAATTCGCTCATCAGGGATACCCCCGGCCCGCTGGTCGCGGTAAACGACCGCGCGCCGTTCCAGGCTGCGCCAATCACCACGCCGATAGCCGCCAGTTCGTCTTCCGCCTGGATAACGGCGAACTTGTTATGCCCTGTGGCAGGGTCAACACGCAATTTTTTGGCGTATTTTTCGAATGCCTGCACCAACGAAGTGGAAGGGGTGATGGGGTACCAGGCCGCCACCGTCGCACCTGCGTATATGGCGCCGAGGCCACAGGCGGTGTTGCCGTCGATCATGATCCAGTCGCCGACTTTGTCGCGGCGTTCGAGCCGCAGACCGAGCGGGCACTGGTAATGCTCCCGCACGTACGCCGCGCCCATTTCCAGTGCCTGAAAATTGGCTTCTATCAGTTTTTCCTTGTTTTTGAACTGCAGGGTGATGATCTCCTGCAACACCGGGATTTCAATATCGATCAGTGCGGCCAGGGCGCCGACATAAACCATATTCTTGAGCAGTTGCCGCTGCCGCGGGTCGGCGAATTTGTCCATACACATCTGCATCATGGGCACGCCGAGGTAATGGATGTCGTCGCGGATGAATTCCTTGTGCAGTTCTTTCGTGCTGTCGTAAATAAAATAACCGTTGGGCTTTACCGAGGCGATGTCCTTCGGCATGCTTTGCGGGTTCACGCTGACCATGATATCTATGCCTTCGCGGCGGCCCAGATATCCCTTCTCGCTGATCCGCACTTCGTACCAGGTAGGCAAGCCTTGTATGTTGGACGGAAATATATTTTTCGGCGAAACGGGGATGCCCATTCGGAAAATGGCCTTGGCGAACATGGTGTTCGCGCTGGCCGAGCCGGTGCCGTTGACGTTGGCAAAACGGACGACAAAGTCGTTGAGTGCATTTAAGTGGTGCATAATTTCGTATTGTTCAGGCTCCATCGAGCCTTTTCATGCAGTAAAAGTTTTCCCGGGCAGTTCAGCCTTCCGCAGCATATTCCGTTTGGGCAGATGAAAGTATCTGCAAAAACTCCCTGTTCTCCTCAAAACTGAAATGCAGCAGGCGCTGGTCGAACGATAATAATGCCCCTGCAATATCCCGCATCCGGAGCCTTAGGGACGGATCATATGAGTTGTTGTACCCGATGATTCCGCGGCAATGCGGGCTTCCACACAGGCAGTGAAACGTCTCGAAATGGCCGTAATAGCAACAATAGTCTTCCACAATTTCCTCATCCGGATCAATATCCCGCAAAGCGATACTGATATTGTCAAACTCCAGCAGGCCGGTTGAATTGGGCGCGCAGGAGTGGTTGACGTATTTTCCGGAGTCCCAGGGAATGACTACCCTGTTTTTAAAATCCATATAACTGTACCTGTTGAGTATGCTCCGTACATTATCTTCAAAAGAGAGGTAATCGGAGAGCGGGTATTTGAGGTCGAGGTCATCTGCAATCCAGATTATCTCACCTTTTTTAAAACTTTTTTTGGCAAACAGACCCAGGCCTTTGTCAGTAGGTCGGACGTAGGTGTCCGGATGAACCATGGCGACGTGTGAGTTAAGATGGTTATGAATATTTTATTCCGCCGGCTTTTGTAACACTGTACAGGTATTTCTGCATATCCCACGCTGCTGTCGGGCAGCGTTCGGCGCAAAGGCCGCAGTGCAGGCATACGTCTTCATCTTTGATCATGACCCGTTTGGTGGGCAGTTCGTCGGAAACATACAAGTCTTGTGTCAGGTCTGTCGCCGGGGCGTTGAGCCGCGTTCGCAGATCCGCTTCTTCTCCATTGTGTGTGAATGTAATGCACGATGTCGGGCAAATATCTACGCAGGCGTCGCACTCGATGCAACGGTCGGTAGAAAAAATCGTTTGGACGTCGCAGTTCAGGCAACGCTGCGCTTCCTTGAACCCGAGTTGTGGGTCGAATCCGAGTTCGACTTCCATCTTCCGGTCTTTCAGCGTCTTGGTTTTTTCTGCGTGGGGCACCTTAAACCTGAGGTCCGGCGCGATGGAACTGTCGTATATCCATTCGTGGATGCCCATTTTCTGGTGAATCAGGTTGGTTGTCGGGCCCGGCCTTTCTGCGGCAATATCTTTCCCCTGGCAATACAGATCGATCGAGATGGCAGCCTGGTGGCCATGCGCGACGGCGGTAATGACGTTTTTGGGGCCTAAAGCGGAGTCGCCGCCAAAAAATACGTTGGGCAGGGTCGATTGAAAGGTTTTTTCATTCAAAACAGGCACCTCCCATTTGTCGAACTCCAGTCCGAGGTCGCGCTCCACCCAGGGAAATGCATTTTCCTGTCCCACGGCGATCAGCACATCATCGGCTTCAAAAAACACATCGGGTTCGCCCGTCGGCACCAGCGAGCGCCTGCCCTTTTCATCATAAACGGCCTCTACCTTCTGAAATGTCATGCCTTTCAGTTGACCGTTTTCCACGACAAACGATTTCGGCACGTGGTTGTCGTAGATCGGAATGTCTTCGTGCATGGCATCTTCCTTTTCCCAGGGCGATGCCTTCATCTCGGCAAAAGGGCTTCGAACCACCACTTTTACATCGTCTCCACCCAAACGCCGGGAGGTGCGGCAACAGTCCATGGCCGTATTGCCTCCACCCAGCACCAATACCTTTTTACCGATCTTGTCGATGTGGCCAAACGCCACACTCGCCAGAAACTCGATACCGATCTGGATGTTTTTGGCCGCTTCCCAGCGCCCCGGCAGATCGGGCAGGTCGCGCCCGCGCGGCGCGCCGGTGCCGACAAATATGGCGTCGTAGTCCTTGGCGAGCATCTCCCGCATACTGGACACATAGGTCTTAAACTGGGTGTGGATACCCATGTCCAGGATATAGTTCACCTCCTCATCCAGCACTTCCTGGGGAAGGCGGAAGGACGGGATCTGGCTGCGCATCATGCCGCCGCCGGCATCCTGTTCGTCGTACAGGTGAATTTCGTAGCCCAGCGGCGCCAGGTCACGCGCAACGGTCAGGGATGCCGGACCGCCGCCGATCAGGGCGATGCGTTTCCCGTTTTTGGGAAAAGGTCCCGCCGGCATCAGTGATTTTACGTCGCCTTTGTAGTCTGCAGCAACGCGTTTCAGGCGGCAAATGGCCACGGGCTCCTCCTCTACCCTGCCCCGCCGGCACGCCGGTTCACAGGGCCGGTCGCAGGTGCGTCCAAGTACGCCTGGAAACACATTTGACTCCCAGTTGATCATATATGCTTCGGTATAACGTTCCGCAGCGATCAGCCTGATGTACTCGGGTACGGGGGTGTGCGCAGGACAAGCATACTGACAATCAACAACTTTGTGAAAATATTCCGGATCCTTTATATCTGTAGGTTTCACGAGCCTGTAAAGTTTTTTCCTGAAATGAATAAATGCCGACAGATGGTCGGACGGGTAAATATATGCTGATGATTATTATTCAAAGCCAGAAAATTTGATGCAAAAAAAATACCCCCGAAAGGAATGGACAAATGACGGCTTTCCGACACTTGTCGGGTGAATTTCGGAGGTTCCGGAATGTGGCACCATGCTTGAAACGCCAATCCTCAAAACCCTTTTCTATCTTCGCGCCCGTTTTTAAAATCAAAACACACCCGAATGATTGACTTGCTGACGCAGTTGCTTGATTTTATCCGCCACCTCGACGTTCATCTCGAAAACATCATGCGCGAATACGAGGTGATGACTTACCTGATCCTTGCGCTGATTATTTTTTGTGAAACCGGCCTCGTCGTGACGCCTTTCCTGCCCGGCGATTCGCTGTTGTTTGCAGCGGGTGCCATCACGGCTAAAACAGGCGTCTTGAATGTCTGGCTTTTGATACCGCTACTGTTTTGCGCCGCCATACTTGGTGATAACACAAATTATTTTTTCGGCAGGTACCTGGGCAACCGGGTGTTTACCCGCGATTACTGGTTCCTCAAGCGGTCGTATATCGACAAAACGCAGGATTTCTATGAGAAATATGGCGGCCGGACGCTGATCATCGCGCGCTTTGTGCCCATAGTGCGGACGTTTGCGCCATTCGTAGCCGGTGTAGGCAATATGACCTATCGCCGCTTCATCGGCTATTGCATGGCAGGCGGGATATTGTGGGTAACAGGTTTGACACTTGCAGGCTACTTTTTCGGACAAATACCGATCGTGAAAAACAACTTTGAAATTGTGGTTTTCGGTATCATCGGCATATCGGTATTGCCGATCCTGTTCGAAGTGTTGCGTACCAAATTCGGGAAAGGCGGCTGAGGACGCCTTTTAAACCTATAAGGTGTTTGTCAAACCTTATAGGTTTCGCGCCCAATTATCCAGCATGGCGGTGCATCCCTGCATCAGGCATTTTTCCCGATGCAGTTCAGGTCCTCAAATGCCTGTTTCAACCGGGTAACAAAGGTTTTTTCACCCTCCCGCAGCCATACCCGCGGGTCGTAGTATTTCTTATTGGGCTTGTCGCTGCCGTCCGGGTTTCCGATCTGGCTTTGCAGATAACCTTTTTTTGCCTCGTAATACCCGCGGATGCCATCCCAGAATGCCCATTGCATATCGGTATCGATGTTCATCTTCACCGCACCGTATTCTATGGCTTCGCGGATATCCGACTGGGCCGAGCCCGAGCCGCCGTGGAAGACAAAGTTGACGGGCGTCTTGCCGCTCAGGCCGTATTTTTCACGGATATAGTCCTGCGAATTTTTGAGGATGACCGGCTGCAGTTTCACATTGCCGGGCTTGTACACGCCGTGTACGTTTCCGAAGGCTGCCGCTACGGTAAATCGCGGGCTGATTTTGCTGAGCGATTCATAGGAATAAGCGACTTCTTCAGGCTGGGTATACAGGCGTGAGGAATCTACATCCGTATTATCCACACCATCCTCTTCACCGCCGGTGACGCCGAGTTCAATTTCGAGGGTCATGCCCATTTTGGCCATGCGGGCGAGGTATTTTGACGATATTTCAATGTTTTCGTGCAGCGGTTCTTCCGACAGGTCGAGCATGTGGCTGCTGTACAGCGGAAAGCCGTTCTTTTCGAAAAACTTTTCACCGGCATCCAGTAGTCCGTCGACCCACGAAATGATGTTCAAAGCGCAGTGGTCGGTGTGCAGGATCGTAGGTACGCCGTAGGCTTCCGCCATCGCGTGTACGTGCTGCGCCCCGGAAATACCTCCCAGGATGGAGGCCTTCTGGCCGTCGTTGGAAAGGCCCTTGCCGGCGAAAAATGCGGCGCCGCCGTGCGAAAACTGAATGATTACAGGACTGTTAACTGCCGCAGCCGTCTCCAAAACAGCATTGACCGAATTGGTGCCGATCACATTGACGGCGGGTAAAGCAAAATTGTGCTCGTTGGCATAGTTCAGCAGATCGGTTACTTCCTGTCCGTGTAATACACCTGGTCGAAAACGCTTCATATTGTATGGATGGATGGTAAAAAATGAATGATGGTTACCGGTTGCGGCTTCCGTACAGACCCTTGCAGGTCACCAGCAGCCGTTTGGTAGTATTGGTTGGGCAGGAAATTGTGGCGCGGTGAAGGTAAAAGGTCCCGGACGTTTTTTTAATCCTGATGCAAATTTATTCCGTCGCTCACCCCGTCAGACAAACAACTTTTTCAGCCGCCAATCCGGCAATTCCACCATATTGGCTGCAACAAAATCACTGTTGGTCAATCCAATCAGTTTTTTTCCCGTTTCCACCTGACAGATGGAACCCGACCGGATTCCGGCATAATCTGAAAAGGAGGAATACTCCCAGTCGCCGGGGTGTACCACGAGATTTGCCTTTACCGGATTTTGATGAATATAATGCAAACAAGCCCAGGGATACCCGTTAAAAGTATCATTTGAAACCATCTCTCCCTCGTCAATGGCTTCATCGGAAAGGCACTTGGATTTTGCTTTTTGCCTGAACAAAGAGCCCGTGCGTCTGTACCTGCGATTGAAATATTGCGCGTAGGTTACCTGCAACAAACGAAATCCGTTATTGAGTACTGTCAATTCGTTTCCTCCGACTTTTTTCAATTGAACGGAAATCGAACTGGTGACGAGCAGGAAATGGAAATGGTTGGGCATGAGGCACCAGGCCAAAATTTGGCAATAAGGAAGGATTTGTTTTCTGACCAATTGCAGGAATAAAAGGTAGTCTTCGCGGTCGTGAAATGTGCGTTCCTGGTTATTGCCCTGGTTGTACACATGGTAGATCTGTGCGGGGGTAAATTGCATACAGGTTGTTTTGGATGGTGATAATTTCCGGTTTTCTTTTATTGCTTGTAGCCATCCCGTGCAGGCGCTGCGCGCCAGACGGGTATTACGCGCTGCCGACCAAGTGCCCGTCTGACGCGAAGCGTCTGCACGGGACAGCAGCCGAAATATACTGCAACGAAAACAAATTTATCGCTGCTTTAACACCCCCTTCTATATCTACCCCGAATATGTTTTACGTTGTTGCCGAGGGGTTGGTGCGTTACTATCCCGTGCGGATATTACGCGCTGCCGACCAGGCACCCGTCTGACGCGCAGCGTCTGTACGGGATAGCAGCCGAATATACTGCAATGAAAACAAATTTATCGCTGCTTTAACACCCCCTTCTATATCTACCCCGAATATGTTTTACGTTGTTGCTGAGGGGTTGGTGCGTTACTATCCCGTACAGGCGCTGTGCGCCAGACGGGTATTACGCACTGCCGATCAGGCACCCGTCTGACGCGCAGCGTCTGTACGGGACAGCACCCAAAACATGCCAAAACCCAAATAAACTCACCGCCGGGTTAACACCCCCGTCAAGGCTTCAATATCTACCCCGTCATTATACACATTCGGCGAGATCCGCACAAAACTCCCGCGCACCGACACAGAGATGTGCTTCGCTTTGAATTGTTGCTGTAAGACGCCGGAATCCAGACCATCAGGGAGTTCAACGCCGAACAAATGCGATGCGCGGGCGTCCTCGTTTTCGGTCCAGAAACCTTGTTCCCGCCACAGGGTGCTCGCTTCGGCAATCAGGTTTCGGCAGTACACCTGAATGTGGTCTGCCCCCCACTCCAGCAACTGTTCCAACCCTGCCATTGCCATCGGCACATTGATAAAGTTGCTCCGCTCCCCTGCGTCAAAACGCCGGGCGCCGGGCTGGTAGTCGGGCTGGTAGTCGATCAGTCGGGCAAAATTCTCGCTGTACAGGCGATTGATCCAGTTTTCCTCCAGTGGTTTGCCGTTGATAAACGCGGGACCGAACCACGCATAACCCTGTGCATAAGGGCCCAGCAGCCACTTGTACGCCGCGCATACCAGGGCGTCGATGCCAAATTGCCGCACGTCCATCGGCAGGGCGCCGACGCTTTGTGTGCCGTCCACGACGACGACTCCGCCATAGCGATGCGTTTTTTCTGCAATCGCCTGTAGGTCGAACAGGGTGCCGTTGGCCCAGTGAACATGCCCCAGGGTCACCAGGGCCGTCTGCTCGTCAATGGCGTCAAGTATCTGTTCATTCCAGCGCTTGCCTCGACTTTCCGGTTCCACAGGCATCGCAATGCTTTGGATTACAGCACTCTTTTCCTGCGCCAGGGTCATCCAGGGATAAATATTGCTCGGAAACTGCGCTTCCGTGACGATGATCTTTTGCCCCCGTTCGATGCGTAGATTTTTGGCTAGGATCGCCATGCCGTACGACACGGACGGGATAAGCGCCACCTCGTCGGCCGATGCAGCGTTGACAAGGCGCGCGAACAACGCGCGCAGTTTTTCCGGATTGGTAAAAAAGTCTTCTGGAGCAACGCGGTTTGGAGAGCGTTTGACGGACAGCCCCGCCATACCGGCTGCTTCCGCCGATTTGAGCAGGGGCGACATATAGGCGCCGTTGATATAATGGACATCCGGGTCGAGGGAGAACAGGTGCTTTTGGCAGGACAGCATGTGTAAAAAGTTATATAAAATCGGCGCAAATTAAGGCGGTGCATTAGATTTGTTCGATAAACTGTCACGACACCAACTTTTTATGCCTCAAATTATTGATTGGAACGTTCTGAAGCCCGCCGTTCAGAACAAGCGCTGTGTCCTGTTTCTCGGTCCGGAAGCCTACCCTTTCGACGCAGGTGAAACGGTGGAGACGGCCATGTGGAAAGCAACGGCAGAGGATGTGAGCCTTGTCCGGTACTTTTATCGCGACGACGGTCTGGTATTGTTCCAGAAAAAATCGAACCGTGGCAGGTTTCTGGAAACCGTCCAACAGTTCTTTGACGACCCTGAAAAAGACTGGTCGCTCACGCACCTGCAACTGGAAAAGATCGTCCGGCTGCCGTTTCTCGCTATCGTCAACCTCACTTTCGACGATTTGCTGCTGCGCCATTACCGGGAGGCCGGACTGGATTGCCAGGCGATGCACTATATTTTCCGGCCATCCCTTACGGAAAAGCCCATTTCAGACCTCTCGCTCGACGGCGAAAAACCGGTGGTGCTCAACCTGCTGGGCAGCATTCGCTCGTCGGACAATCTCGTGCTGACCCACAACGACCTGTTTGATTTTTTGCGCTCCCTGTTCGACGATAAAGACCAGTGGCTCCAGGAGTTGCTGCACGAGGCTGATTGTTTTTTGTTTATCGGCGTACCCTTTGAAAAATGGTACCTGCAACTGCTGCTGCAAAAACTTTCCAAATACAAGAAATCGCACGACGAAGCCGAACGATACGCCCTGCCCGACAAAAAGGAGATCAAAATGCAGGAACTGTATAGCCACGAACTCAAAATTCAGTTCGTGGAGGAGTTGCAACAGGATGTCATTGAAGAATTGTACCGCTTTTGTGAGGAGCGCGACCTCCTGCACAAAGCCGGTACAACGCCGCGTGCCTATAAAAAGGAGGCGTTGCAGGCCATCCACCGGAGCCTGCTGCGCGGCGAAATCGACAAGGCGATCGAGGCGTTCCTGGCATTTGCGCAGCAGGACCGGCCGCTGACCGATGAACTGACCCTTATTTCCGCACAGTACCAAACCTGGCAAAAAGAACGCGCCGGCATGAAAACGGAAGAAGGCAATATCGTGCGAAATAAGATGGTAAAAGCATTATTGTACCTGCTCGGCGAGGCAGACGGATAGATCAACCCATCAACTGCCCTGTTATGGCATCAAAGAAAACATTCCGCTATCCCGGCACTCAGCCCTTTACCGTCGAACAGAAAGACCTGTTTCACGGGCGAAAACAGGAGTTGGAGGATTTGTTGAAAATGATCCGTTTTCAGCAGACGGTGGTGCTGTACGGCAAATCGGGCCTCGGCAAATCGTCACTGCTCAACGCCGCCATTGCGCCTGAAGTAGCGAATCGCCGCATCGCCGATACCTTTTTTGTCCGCTTTAATGCCTGGACGGGCGATCAGGATTCCCACGAAACGCCCCTGAGCAAAACCTTTCGCCTGCTGATGCCCGATTCTGCCGGTGAACTGGCGCCCCTGGCAAGCGGCGATTCCCTTTGGTTCGCAGCCAAGGCCAGACAGTTGCAGGAAGGGCGACACCGCTTCCTGCTGGTGTTCGATCAGTTTGAAGAGCTCTTCACCTACCCCGAAGAACAGATCATCGCTTTTAAGGAAGAACTCGCTGAACTGCTGCGCGCCTCACTGCCCCAGCGCTTCGAAAAGACGGTCGGTCAACTCGCGCTGTCCGACGAGGCGCTCGAAAGCCTGTACGAACCGGCGGAAATAAAGGCGCTGTTCGCCATCCGCTCGGACAGGATGCACCTGTTGGACAAACTTTCCGACCTGCTGCCCAATATCCTGCGCCATAGTTTTGAATTGCAGGCGCTTACACTCGACGACGCCCGCTCGGCCATTGAAGAACCCGCCCGCGCCGCCGGCAATTTCGATTCCCCGCCGTTTGGCTATGAGCAGGAAGCGCTGGCGCAGATACTCCGTTTCCTGCAGGACGACGACGGGCGGGTGGAGGCCATCCAGTTGCAGACCTTATGCCAGGCCTTCGAACGCAAGATGGCCGCTGCGACACCCGCCCGGAATGCACTGGTCAAAGCCGCCGACACGCAGGAGGCCACCCTCAAAAACATCATCGAGGACTACTACCTGACCCAGTTGAAAGACCCCGGCCTGGACGACCATGCAGACATTGCCCGCCGGCTCATCGAAGAAGAACTTGTCATTGAAACCGAAGGTGGCAAGGGCGTTCGGGTCACGATGCACGAACTTTCGCTGTTCGCCAAGTTTGGCGCAGCCCTTGCTTCGGGCGGCAACGGAAAGGACGAACAGGCCGGCCGACTTCGGTTGCACAGCCTGCTCGATGCGCTGGTGAACCTGCACCTGTTGCGCCGCGAAGTAGGCGCGCGCGGAGGCGATACCTACGAACTGGCCCACGACCGGCTAATCGCACCGGTGCTGGCGGGCAAAAAAGAACGCCTCGCCGCAGAAGCCGAAGCGGAACACCGCCGCGCTGAGGAAGAGACCCGCCGCCAGCTGGCCGACGAACGCCGCAAACGGCAACAAACCCGTCGTGTCGCTGCTGGTTTGGGTGTGCTGAGCCTCGTATCGCTGCTGGCCCTGGGCGGGGCATGGTGGCAATACCGCATCGCAGACCAGGCGAAAACAGACGCAGAGCAAAAACGCCTGGAAGCCGAAAAGGCTACAAAAACTGCCGTCAACGCGCAGTTGCGTGCCGACTCGCTGGCCACTGCCGCGCAGCGCAACGCCGCGATTGCCGAAGAGCAACGCAATGCCGCCCTTGTCGCGCTGAAAAATGCCGACGCCGAGCGCCGCCGCAGCGTGA
>CALMBD010000192.1 GCA_937861115.1 uncultured Bacteroidota bacterium
CCACACAAACGCACCGCGACCTGATTGAGCGCTGCCGGGAAGGACGCCGTGATGCCCAGTTCGAGTTGTATCGCCTGTATTCGCGAGCGATGTACAACACTGCACTGCGCATGGTGCAAAACCCCCATGATGCCGAAGACATTCTGCAGAGTATTTTTATAGAGGTTTTCGGCAAACTGGATTCTTTCCGCTATGAAAGCAGCATCGGCGCCTGGATGAAGCGTATTACGGTCAACAAATGCATCAACTTTCTGAAAAGCCGACGCCTGATGTTTTCAGAGCTGACGCCTTTCAGTGATCGCGCTGAAGATCAGCCTCCGGAACGGGAGCCGGCCTTCAGTGTTGAAAAGATCAACCGGGCAATTGCCGATCTTCCGGACGGATACCGCGTGGTATTCAGCCTGTATGCCCTGGAAGGTTACGACCATGAAGAGATCGCACAAGTGCTCGGCATAACGGAAGCGACTTCCAAATCGCAATACAGCCGGGCGAAAGCCAGGCTCAGGGAAGTGCTGACGGCGAACGGTTTGTAAAAATGGACGTTATTCTTTCAACCAAATATTGCATTGATCATTTATCCTAATCCGCATACCCTCCAATGAAACTGCTCAAAAACACGGACTCTTAACAATGAACAGATCAAACTCGATAGAAACTTTTATCCGGGAACACCGGCAAGCCTTCGATCCGGCAACACCCGGGGCACACGGCTGGCAGTGCCTTGAAAAAGCGCTCGACCGCCTCACCACGGCCGACAACCTGGAACGGGAGCTGATGTACAACCGCATCCTGATGGATACGCAGGTTCCCGACGAAAAGGTCTGGGCCGGTATTGCCGCACACCTGGACAACCATTACCGCGAACCCGGCGAATCGCTGGAACGCTTTATCCGCAACAACCGCGATGCCTTCGACACCGAAATCCCCGACCTGAAAACCTGGGGCGGTGTGATAAAACACCTGCCCGGACCAAAATCCGTGGCCATGCCCACTACGTGGCGGCATATGCTGGTGCGCGTTGCCGCTTCCCTGGCCCTTGTGCTCGCCGGCGTCACCGGCGGTATCTGGTATGCGCATTCGGGCGAACCTGAAGCCATGGCTATGGGCGAAGTATCCAATGAATACGCAGAACTGGAGCGTTATTACCAGCGCGATATATCCGGCAAGCAACGCAAACTTGCGTCCTTTACCGGCAGCCAGCCCACCGAAGTACACGAAGATATACAGCAACTCGACGACGTCATGGACGAGCTCCGGCAGGAACTGGCCAAAGTGCCCCCCGGCAATCGCGAACAGGTAATTCGCGCCATGATCGAAAATTATAAGGCCCGGGCCGCTATTTTACAGCGGGTACTCGAACGCCTCGAACCGACAAAAACGGAAAACAGCAATTCAAACAATGGAATCAAAAATATTTGATCGCTCAGCTATGTCAAGCCTTCGCATCCTGTTACTGTTGTGTTTTTTCACCGGTGGCCTCCTGACAACCACCCGTGCCGCGGATGGCCCCAGACAGGAGTTCACCCGTTCCATCAACCGTGAGTTCAACACCACTTCCGATGGCATGACCGCCCTGTACAACAAGTACGGTACGGTCAACGTGAAAACCTGGCAAAATAATTCGGTAAAAATCGATATCACTATCGTCGTCAACGCCGGCAGCCAACGGGAAGCCGACAAGATCTTCGACCGCGTAAAAGTCAACTTCGCCAATGCATCCGGTTATGTAAAAGCAGAAACCATGATCGAGCAAAGCAATACGTGGTGGCCGGAAGGCAACAATTCCTGCGATTACAAGATCAACTACGAGGTATCCCTGCCGGTGGGCAACCAGCTCGACCTGAAAAACCGCTACGGCAACTCCTACGTCGCCAAACTTAACGGCAAACTCACCGCAGAGATCAAATACGGCGACCTGCGCACCGAGGCCATCGCCAACGATGCCGACCTGAGCCTGTCGTATGGCAAAGCCTACATAGCGCGCGTTAACAACCTCTCCGGTCAGGTCAGCTACAGCGAACTGACGGTAACGGATGCGCGCGAGGTACAACTGGACACCAAGTATTCCGAGTTGAAAAGCGACAACATCAATACCCTGCGCCTCACCTCCAAATACGACGATTTTGAGCTCGGCAGCGTCAATGAGCTGCGGTTGCAGACCAAATACGCCAACCTGCGCGTCAAAAACGCCGGTTCGGCCTATGTTACCGCGCAGTACACCGACGTCAAAGTAGCCAATCTGGAAGGATCTGCCGACACCGACATGAGTTACGGCAGCCTGAAGATCGAATCGGTCGACCGGAATTTTTCCCAGGTAAACGTCGTGGGCAAGTACACCAACGTGCAGGTATCGGCCGAACGGAGTGTTCCCTACCGCTTCAACCTGCAGTGCCAGTATGCCGACGTGAAAACACCCACCGGCGCCACGGTGCGCCGCACGAATGATACCGGCAAGTCAAAAACCACCGAGGGCTTTGTGGGCGATGCCAACGCTAAAGGCCAGATCAAGGCCAAACTGCATTACGGAGGGTTTGTGTTGAAATAGACAGGAATATTGTCACCCCCACAACCCTTTCTTGTACTTACCGTCCCTGACCAGCGCCGCCAGCGCTGCCTGCACCGTTTCCTTGTCTTCGGTGTAGGTGACGCCGTACCACTGGCTGTCGCTGCTCATCACACGCACGCGTACTTTGCCCGACTCGATCAGGGTGTTCACCACCTTGGGGATGTAGAATTCCGCTTTCGGCTTGTCCAGGTTTTCCAGGACGAAGGCGCGGAACTGGCTCTCGATCTCCTGTAATACAGTGGGGTGAAAACCCCATAGGTTCATCGAAACGGGCACGCTGTCGGCAAGCAGATGGCGACCGGTATCGTCGGTATAGTGTATGCCGTCGGGGAAGCGCTCGATTTTGGTGCGCTCCACCACGTCGGTCAGAAAGCCTTCGGTATTAACGGAGCATACCCCGCGCGACACGGCGCCGTTTTCCGACAGGGTATTGTCGAGGCGGTAGGCAACCATGCCGTACTGGCTTGGGGAGCAGTCGGTTTGCAGAAAATTTCCTATTTTTTGAAAGGCCTCGGCGCCGTAAAAATCGTCGGCGTTGATGGCCACAAACGGCTCGGTCAGGTGTGCCCTGGCCGACAGGATGGCATGTCCCGTACCCCAGGGTTTTTCGCGGTGCGGCTTTTCCGCGAGCCAGTCGAGGCCCGTGGTCATTTCCTGAAAGGCGTATTCCGTCTGGATGTAAGGCTCCACCTTCTTGCCCACCTTTTCCTTAAATGCGTTTTCGATATCGCGGCGGATGACGAAAACCACCTTTCCGAATCCGGCCTGCACGGCGTCGAAAACGGAAAATTCGAGAATGGACTCACCACCGGGGCCCATGCCGTCTACTTGTTTGAGACCGCCATAGCGGCTGCCAATCCCTGCAGCCAGTATCAGGAGTGTTGGTTTCATTAGATTGTTGGTGTGTTTGTTGAATAAATTTCGGGTTCCGGAATGCTGCAAAGAGTGTTCCTTAAATTTTGTCCGTTTGGTGCGCCTGATGGTGCGTCCGATTTTTTTTGTTGCCGTGTACGCACACGGGACAAAAATAATTTGGATGTTTGCAACAGGTTTTATCCGACACAGCAGGGTAGGACGACATTTAAAAAATTTGTAAAAGTATGCAGAATTCTACCGCCCGTAATTCCAACTACCTGTACCAGATCAGCATTATTGGTCTTCTGTTTTTCATATTCGGGTTTGTCACCTGGCTGAACGGCACACTCATCCCCTTTTTGAAACTCGCCTGCCAGTTGGATACCCTGCAGGCTCTGTTCGTCACCTTTGCATTTTACATCAGTTATTTTTTCCTGGCTATCCCTTCGTCGCGTATCCTGAAAAGCACAGGCTTTAAAAACGGTATGGCGCTGGGTTTGCTGGTGATGGCGCTGGGATGCCTGATCTTTATCCCGGCGGCCAACATGCGCGCCTTTCCCCTGTTCCTGACAGGACTGTTCGTGCAGGGCATGGGTTTATCGCTGCTGCAAACGGCCTCCAACCCCTACATCAGCATCATCGGTCCAATAGAAAGTGCGGCGCAGCGCATCAGCATCATGGGCATTTGCAACAAGGTGGCGGGCATACTCAGTCCGCTCATCCTGAGCAGTATTGTGCTGAAAAATGCGAGTGCCATCGAAGCGCAGATCGCTGAAGCAACCGATCCGGTACTCAAAACTGATCTGCTCAATGAACTGGCGGGAAGGGTTGTCTCTCCATACATGGTTATGGCAGCCGTACTCGCCCTGCTGGCGCTGATGATCCGGCGGTCTGCGCTCCCTGAAATCGACACCAATGCCGACACGCCTGCCGACGGCGCCGCATCGGCCCTGGCGGCCGGCCGCACCAGTGTGTGGCAGTTTCCGCACCTGTTGCTGGGCGCCCTGGCCATCTTCCTGTATGTCGGCGCCGAGGTCATGGCCGGCGACGTGATCGGTATCTACGGCAAATCACTCGGTTTCAGCCTCGATCAGACAAAATATTTCACCACGTTCACCCTCGGGTCGATGTTGCTGGGTTATGTGCTCAGTATCATCCTGATCCCGAAATTCGTCTCTCAACAGCGTTTCCTCCAATATTCTGCCATACTCGGCATCGCGCTCACCACGCTGACCTATTTCACGACGGGATCGACTGCCGTGATGTGCATTGCCCTGCTGGGCCTCGCCAATGCGGTCATGTGGCCGGCCATTTTCCCGCTGGCGATCAACGGGCTGGGCCGTTTTACACAAATTGGCTCCGCGCTCCTGGTGATGGGCATTGCCGGCGGGGCGCTGATCCCGCAGTTGTACGGTTTGCTGGAAAAATCGGCAGGCTACCAGACGGCGTTCCTCGCAGCGATGCTGCCCTGTTATGCCTACATTCTGTACTATGCGGTGGCAGGGTATAAGCCGCGCTGATGAGCCTACTTCTTCACCAGGCTCATCAGCACATCTTCATTGATTTTTACAGGATACTCCTTGCGCAGTTCTTCGATCCATTGTTTTTCCAGGTAGTCCTGGTAATCGGCAACGGCGTAGCCGCGGGCTTCGGAGAGCGTTTTTGAAGTAGCGGGAATGATCTCTTCAATTTTCAGGAAAGAAGCCGTTTTAGTGCCGGCATCCGTCTTGGCATCTGTCATGGCGCCGGCCGACCATTTATCGCCGAGGTCCTTGTTTTTACCCTTTTCGTAGAGTTTCTCCAGGGTAGTAAGCACCTCGTTCTCCTCTTTTTTGTTGAATTTTTTCGCCACCTCGGCCGCAGCGTTTTTTGCCGCAAAGGCGCGTACATCAGCCAGCACCTTGGGGTCGTCGGTCTTCAGCGTATAGATGCTGACGCGGGCGCGCTCATCCCAGCGGTACTTGTTTTTGAGGTTTTGATTAAAGTGTTTTTCCAGACCGATAGTGTCGAGATTTGCTTTGTCCCATACATTTTGCTTGAGGGCTTCGAAGAGCAAAATACCTTCTTCGTACTCGCGCATGAGGGATTTGAATTCGGGGTATTTCTTGTCGAGTTGCGATTCTTCGAATTGCATGGCCGTATCATCCGACCAGTTTTTATACAACCGGTTTACGGTTTCGATGAGCGGCATACCGGCGCCGCGCATACGGTCGCGACCGGAGCGCGCGCAATAGTCTTCAAAATCGGCAATCGAATAGGCCTGGTCTTTGAACCGCATCAACGCCGTCTGTGGCTTGGCGGGGTCGGGTTTCCATTTAAAGGTTAGGAAGATGGAGTCCTGCTGTTTGGCGGCCCACTGTTCGAGTACTTTGGGGTATTCCTGAAAATTGCTTTCTTTCTTGATGCGCGCGATCATGGTTTGTTTGGCTATCTCGCTGCGGCCGTCGCGTTTTACACGCTCGGTGAGGGGGCGCTTCATCATGTCGAAAGAGCCGACGGGCCTTGCGCTGAGGCGCTTGATGATATGCCAGCCGATAGAGGTTTCGACGGGCTGGCTCACATCGCCGTCTTTACCCAGCCCAAAAGCCGCGTCTTCAAAAGCGCGCTGGTAGCGGTTGATGCCAAAGAACCCGAGATAGCCCGCTTTTGCGGCCGAAACCTTGTCGTCAGAAAAACGTTTGCAGGCATCGTCCCAGTTGGCGCCCCGTTGCAGCGATGCGTACACACTGTCGGCACGGGTATGCTGTTCGGCATTTTTGGCTTCGTTGTCGCTTTTGCGGAAAAGGATCTGCGCTACTTCCATCTCTCCGCGTGCCGGTCTGAAGCCGTTCACTTTCACTACATGGTAGCCGGAGTTCGAGCGAACGAGTTTGATATCGCCGGGCTTGGCTGAGTAAATAGCCTTTTCCAGTTCGTAGTATCCGTCGGGCAACATGGCCGTGATAAAACCGATATTGCCCTTGTTGTCTTTCGCCGATTTGTCTTCCGAACTGTCGGCGGCCATTTTCCCGAAGTCGCTGCCGCCTTTGACCATTTTCAGCAGGTTCATCGCCCGGCTGTAGGCACGCAGGGTATCGGCGGCTTTGGCATTGCGGTCGCACAGGATAAGGATATGACTGATATCGACATCCTGCTGCATGTGTTGATATGCTTCCTGGATCAGTTTGTCGGTCACCTCTTTGTCCACGAGGTAGGAGTTGGCGAGTTGGCGGCGGTAGCCATCGAGTTCGCTGCGCAATGCAGGAATGGTATCCAGTTGCATGTCGCGCGCCTTTTGGACCTTCAGTTTGAATTTTGTGTAGAGATCGAGGTAGTCGCGGAGCGATTTTTCAGAAAAATCGGCTTTGTCCTGGTTGGTTTTGGCGTAGATATACCTGAATTCGGAGAGGGATACCGGGTTGCCCTTAACGGTGAACAACACCGGGTCTGTCTGGGCAAATGCTGCCGTGGTAAAAAGCAAAATTGCAGCAGCTATGAAGTTCTTGTACATGGTAGAAAATGTGTTGAGATGGGTGTTTTTCGTGAAATTGGCGGGCAAAATTAGAAAAGGACACACAAAACGCGGGTTGGTACGGGCGTTTTTCAAAATGTTAACAGCGGGATGACAACTCAGGCGAAGCAACGCGGGTCTCGAGTTGTCATTTTTCCGGGCTGAAAGGCTTGAAGTCCTTGGCGAGAAGGGTCAGCATCGGTTCTCCGCGCCATTGCTCCTCGCGCAGGTTGAAAGCCACATCGAATGGCCGGTCCTTCACGCGCTCGAAGACGTCGCCGAGCCCAAAGCCGATGCCTGTCATGACCTTTTGCCCGTCGGCATGGCGCAGCGAGAGCCGTATGTGGTTGTTCGCCAATGGCCTGCTTTGGCCGGTATCAACCAGGTTTTCCGCCCAGAACACGGGATTGCGGTTGTATGGCCCGAACGGCTCGAATTGCCGGAGTGTTTTGCGGAACCTGGAATCAATATTTTCAAATCTGATCTTCGCACAGATATCGATGACCGGTTGGCTGTTTTCGGGGGTAATATTTCGGTTGGCAATAGCCTCGAAGCGCTCGGCAAAAGCATCCACGTTTTCCACCGGCATTTGCATACCTGCTGCATGGGCATGGCCGCCGTATGAAAAAAACAGGTCTTCACATTCCTGCAAGGCCTCGTAAAGGTCAAATCCCCTGATCGAACGTGCCGAACCGACAGCCCGGTTGTTGCTGCGGGTGAGGATTACCGAGGGCCGGTAAAAGGTTTCCGTCATGCGACTTGCAGCAATGCCAATGATGCCCTTGTGCCAGTCGGGATCAAAAAGCACGATGCTCTTGCGCATCTCCCAGTCCGGCTGCTCTGTGAAGCGCCGTTTGGCGTCATCCGCCATGGCATAGTCCACTTCGCGCCGTCGCTTGTTGCGATCGACAAGTTTTGCTGCGTAATCGAGCGCGCTGTTGCGGTCGGTGGAAAGCAGCAGACGTACGGCATCGCGGGCATCGCCAAGGCGGCCTGCGGCATTGATCAGCGGCCCCAGGCCAAAAACCAGATCGCTGACATTAAGCGGCAGGGGCCGGTTGATACGGCTGATAAGCGCCCACAGCCCGGTGCGCGGCGAATGGTTGAGCCGTTGCAAGCCGAAACGCGCGAGTATGCGGTTCTCGCCGGTCATGGGCACAATATCGCAGGCGATGCTGACGGCAACGAGGTCGAGCAAGCCGTCCAGTTCGTCTTGCGGCGTATTGTGGTGCAGCGCCAGTGCCTGTGCAAGTTTAAAGGCAATGCCGCAGCCGCTGAGTTCCTTGAACGGATAATCGCAATCGGGGCGTTTGGGATCCAGGTTAGCCACGGCGTCGGGCAAGCCGCCTTCGGGCAGGTGGTGGTCGCATATAATAAAGTCGATGCCGTAACTTTTGGCGACCGAAACCGCCTCGTGCGCCTTGATGCCGCAGTCCATGGCCACAATCAGGGAACACCCATGCTCCCGCGCGTATTCCACACCTGCCAGACTGACGCCATAGCCTTCCTTGTCGCGGTCGGGCAGGTAGTAGTCCAGGTTCTGGTAGAAGCCCGAAAGAAATGCGTGCATTGTTGCCACGCTTGTAGTGCCGTCTACATCGTAATCGCCGTACAACAGGATGCGTTCGCCATCCTGCAACGCCTTGTCGAGGCGTTCCACAGCGCGATCCATGTCTTTCATCAGGAAGGGATTGTGCAGGTCGTCAAGACTGGGGCGGAAAAAGCGGCGGGCATCGTCTAATGTCTTAACTCCGCGCTGGGCGAGCAGGCGACAGAACAAGGGGTCGGTACCCAGCACTTCCTGCAGGTGTTGTACATCGGCGGGTTCTACGGGGACAAATTGCCAGTGGGAGATCGTCATGGCGGGCAGGTTTAGGAGTATTTGTACGGGGCTAAAATATGCAATTTACCGGGATTGCCGGTTCTGAAAAAACAGGAAACGGTCAAAACAGTCCGTCGAAGATACGGTCTACTGCGAATTTTGCTCACCTTTACCGCAAACGGCCTCGCCCGGTATATCAAAAAGAACAGGAGCATGCTCGACATCCTATACAAAGACCACCAGCTGATCGCATTGAACAAACCGCCGGGTATCGCCGCACAGCCCGACAAAACGGGCGATCCGACATTCCTGGAGCAGGCGGAGGCGTATTGCAAACAGCCCCTACACGTCGTGCACCGGCTCGACCGCCCTGCGAGCGGCCTGATCCTGTATGCCAAAACAAAAACGGCCATGACTGCGCTGACGGAGCAACTCAGGAGCCGGACCGTAGAAAAAACCTATCTGGTCGTCGTGCAGCAGGCGCCGCCGGAGCCGGAAGGCACGCTGGTCCATTTCCTGCGAAAAAACGAGGCAAAAAACATTTCGGTGGCCGAAACAAAAGAAAGTCCCGGTACCGAACGCGCCGAGCTGCATTATCGCCTGGCAGGTAGCAGCGACCGTTACCACCTGCTCGAGATACAACTCATCAGCGGACGGCACCACCAGATCCGCGTCCAATTGGCCGCCATCGGATGTCCCATAAAAGGAGATGTGAAGTACGGATTCCGGCGAAGCAACCGCGACCGCTCCATCCACCTGCACGCCTGGCGGCTCGCCTTCGACCACCCGGTCTCGGGGGAACGCATACGCCTGGAGGCCGGATTGCCGGGAGAGGACCCAGTTTGGGCGGCCCTGCAAACAACTTTTTAAAAGGTGCGATTGGATCAGGAACTACCCCGGTTCACGATAAATGCCTTTCTGTTTCTGGTAAATATGCCCGGTCGCGTGCCGGTAAATGCCTTAAAATCCCGAATAAAGTGCGACTGATCTGCAAACCCGCTATCATAGGCGACGGAGGTAAGGTCGGTTACCTCCCCGTTTTCAAGCATGCGGTAGGCATCACTGAGCCGGGCAATCCTGAAGTATCGCTTCGGACTAATGCCGATTTTTTGCTTAAATTCTCTTTCCAACTGACGTGGGCTGATAAAAACCTTGCTGGATAGTGTTTCAATACCAATCAGCCCCTGTGCATTGCGGATCAGTTCGGCTGCATGGTTGAGATATCCGGGTTGTATTCCATGGCGCTTCACATTTTGGAGCAAGTATCGATCGGCCAATTCGATTTGCCTGAATACGCTACCGGCCTCTCTCAGTCTGGAACAGAATTCCTGAAATGATGTCCCGGCAACAGCCTCCATATCGTCGTAATTGTCGCCAAACTCGGATACCGGCACACCGAATACATTGTAGAACCCTTCCGGTTTAAAGCGAATACCAAAAACAGGCACCTGAGCTCTAAACTGCACCTCATAAGGCCGGGTATAGAGCCCAATAATGGTAAAATCGGGCGACCGAAACCAGGCATCGCCGATTTGCAACTCACAATGAATATCCGACAGGTGAATGATAATTTCCACAAATCCACTGGGCACAACGGTCTGTCTGAACCGCCCCGAGTTCTCAAGGTTAAAAGACCCCGACCAGTACAGCGACACAAAATCCCGCAGCGGTCCCGAGGGT
Organism: uncultured Bacteroidota bacterium; assembly: GCA_937861115.1. Lineage (GTDB taxonomy): Bacteria > Bacteroidota > Bacteroidia > Chitinophagales > Saprospiraceae > M3007. Next base: position 10,414 of record CALMBD010000192.1, read on the forward strand.
TTGTATTCTTTGATCAAAACATTCATTTTGGGCTGCCGTTTGAATAAACACTGACGGCAAAACCGGAACAGAGGTGGCACTTTGCATGATTTTTCCCACAGACAGTCAAAAAAATATCCACAACACCCTATTGATCAACACATTGCAAAACGAATTTTCCATGTGTTCATATACCGGCTCGCAAATAATTCCTTCGTCTGTCTGCAGGAAAACTACAAGGAGAAGGCCCCGTTTATCCTTCGGAAGTAGCCTGGGCTGTATCCACAACCCTGGCTCCGCCGGGCAACCAGCCATTGTCGAACGTGGCAACAATATTATTGGCGCCGCCGAAAAAACCCAGTATTCGGGCCTTTGTATTGCCTGTATTGCGGATATCATGTGGCTTCATGACCGGGACAAGTGCGATGGTTCCCGGTGTAGCGACAGTGCGTTCCGAAGCGATTGTCACCTCAACAGTGCCGTCGAGGATAAGCAGCAATTCTTCAGCACTGTCGGTATGCGTGCCGAGGCTATCGCCGGGTTCCAGTTCAAAGTAAACGGTCGCCGAATGTTGCGTGCCGTGCGCGCCCAGCATCGGGAAAGTGGCTTTGCAGCGCTGAGAAGGGTTGTTCTGTGCAACGAACTCGTTGAGTTCCAGTTGATTTAAATTGATCGTTGTCATAATTAAATTGTTTTTTTCAGGGGCAAAGTTATTCCCGTGACAAACCCTGAAATTGTACAATTCCGACAACCCGATCACCGGCACACTATGGAATCTGCGTTATTTCCGAATAAAATACACCGCCAGTACCAACAGTACGAAACCCAGGTAATGGTTCCATTTGATCGCTTCATTCTTGAACAGCACCAGGGTAAAAACGGTGAATACCAGCAGCGTGATCACTTCCTGAATTACTTTCAACTGTACCAGACTGAAGGCGCCGCCGTTTTCCTTGTACCCCATGCGGTTGGCGGGCACCATGAGGCAGTATTCCAGAAAAGCAATGAGCCAACTGGCCAGAATAACGCCCAGCAGCCCTGTTTTCTGAAAAAAACGGACGTGCTGGAATTTGAGGTGCCCATACCAGGCGAAAGTCATAAAGATGTTGGACAGTACCAACAGAGCGATGGTGAGGTAACTTTTCATGGCGCTTTTCGGGCGGCAAATATATTCCGGCGCGCCAATTTCAGGATTGGAAAATAGTGCGCACAAATTCCAGGACACCTGCTGCCCTGTCCGCGTCCCAGTCGCCGTCTGACTGCGCCGCCGCCGCCGGGGCGCCGTGTTTGGCCAGGTCCAGCATTTTTTGCCGTTCAGGGGGCGAGAACTGGCTGAATGTGCGCCGCAACAAGGGCAGCGTATCCACGAAGGCTTCTTCCGAAAAACTGCCCATCCAGTCGTCGAGTATCATCCAGAGTTCGCGGTGGTGCAACAACAGCAACCCGCTGCCATACAGAAATCCCTCAAGCCACTGCGCCGATTCCCCCGGAGGCTGGGCGCGGGAAAGCCGGAAGCGCATGGCGTCGCCGGTTTGTTCCGGCGTCAGGCTACTTTTATCAAACAGCATGCGTGTGGCAAGGCCTGCCAGCAGCGGCGCCGTAGCGGCAGAAGTGCTGATCAGGAACAATGTTTGTTGCCACGATTCGGCCTGGTCGGCCCATTGCAGAATGCCGAGGGCGCGGTTGACGGCCAGTATTTTTTTCAAAATATCGGCTGCCGCATCCCCGTCAATACCGGTGCAGGCAGCGGGCAACTGAATCATCACACGCGGTATGATCTGGCCGAGCAATTGCTCCACTGCATCGAGATTAAGGCGCCGGGCGCTGCCGTAACGCAGTACCTCGGCCAGGGGAAGTACTGTATCGGCGAGCAACAGTGTATCTGTGGCCAGGGCACTGATCTGCTGCAGTTTCCGGAGCAGCGGCGGCACGAGCAGCGGCAGTTCGGATTTCAGCACCACGCCCAGCAGTTGCGTCAGTTCGGGCAGACTTGCCGTGTCGCGCATGTTGTGGTGGGCGCGGCGGCCGGCGGCATCTTCGATGGTGTTGCCCCAGGTCCCCGCCTCAATGAGCCGGATTTCAAAATCGGGCAGCCACTTGAGTTTCCAGTGCTCGTGAAAACCGCCCTGCTTGCCGCGGCCACTGTCTGTCGTCGTGCCCCAGGCGATACCGAGCAGGTTGAGCCGGTGCAGGAGTTGGCTCTTGCGCAGGTGCGGCGCTTCGCGCAGGTCGAGTTCGAGTATTTTTTCCTGTGTATTCTTTTCCAGGCGGCAACTTTTTACGGCTTTTTCAAAATCAGCCTTCAGCGGCGGTACGGGCAAATGAGCGGGCACGGCGCCCAGCACATCGCCGATAACCAGTTGCCGGTCAATCAGTTCAAGCGGCGCTTCAGCGCCATTACACAGGACGGTGACGGCGGCTTCGCGCAACTCTTCAATACCGGGCAGCGCGGTGCTCCGCAGGGCAGCCAGGGCTCCGGCCAGCCGCGTCGCTTCAATTACGTGGGCGGAGGAGACCGTAATATCATTGTCGCGCAGCAGGCGCGCAGCCAGCGTCAGCCACCGCACCACCGGTTCAGGTGTACCACCGGCTGCCGGATCCGACTCCCACAGCACCCTGTACCAGGCCGGTGCAACGACGCCGGCGCTGTAGCCGCTCTGGCTGGCCAGCCGGTCGAACGACCAGGGTATCCAGGTGGCATCGGTTTTTATTTTCTTCAGGCCTTTGAGTACCGCAGCATCTGCGGATGGTTTTATCCGGGCTGTTTCCGCCAGGGCAGGGGCATGCCAGGCGCCGCAGACAACTGCAATTTTCGAGAACCCTTCTTTTTGTGCAGCCCGTATCGTCTGGCGCATATACGCCTCGCGCAGCAGCGTTTCGCGGCTCTCGGGATGCGACTTATCGTCGCGCAGGGCGCGCATAAGATCCAGCATTACCGTGAATATGGCCCCGGGGTCCTGCCCGGCATCCGGGGGGTGGCGCTCGATCATGGCATCCCACCATCTTTCCGGATCCGTGTATCCGGCCAGGAGGGCAATTTTACGGAAAGGGTCGCGCGATGCTTTTTCATCCTGACCCCGGGAGGGCGTCATCTCAAGCGTCAATTGTGCATCGGGCTGGCGCAGGGCAAAAGCCTGGCTCATGGGCAGGTCCATGAACCGGACCGGAACATTGCCCGCAAGGGCATATTGCATGGCCTGCCATTCCGGCGAAAATCCGGCAAAGGGGAAAAACGAAGCCTGTTCGAGGTCTTTCGGGTTGTATACCAGCATGGCTACCGGCGGCTCCATGTCGGCATGTCCCGCCATCGGGATAAGGTTTTCCGCGTCGGGCGGCCCTTCAATCAGAACGATATCAGGACTGAACGCCTGCAACGCCGCGACAAGGCTCCGGGCAGAACCCGGGCCGTGGTGGCGAATGCCGAATATCCTGATATCGTGGGTCATTAGTGTTGTTGTTTACTTCCCGCCCGGGGGAATATATTTCCCGCAGATTGTCGCAGAAAAAATAAGCAGATTGGCACTGAGCAGTTTTTTTATTCGTGAAAACACCTGCCGGAGTCGCTACACTTTGAACGGCGAATTGTCCTGGTGATGCTTGATCAGGCTGCTGCAATAATAGAGGCACAGATACAGGGTCAGCATGGCCAGCACCAGCAGCCAGTCGGACCAGTTTTGCAGGATCAAAAAATCATACACCCCGTGGAGCAAAAATGCCATGCCGAAGCCTTGCCACAGTAGCCGGGAGCGCCGGGCCGGAGCAAATTTGGCCAGTCCTGCATAGTACCCTGCCACGATCCCGAAAACGAGGTGAGCGGGCACGGCGGTAAACATACGCAGCGCGACCGTTTCCATGCCGAAACGATGGGCATAGAACAGGTTTTCCATCGTGGCAAAACCCATGGCTGCCAGCACCGAATAAACAATGCCATCCATCGGCTCGTTGAAAAAGCGCCATGGAAATGCCGACAACCGCAATACGGCAAACTTAAACACCTCTTCATTGAGCGCCACGGCAAGAAAGGCCGCCAGGATAATGGCCCCGTAACTCCTTTCATACGGATGCAGGGTGGCAAACGCCCATTTTTCAATTTCCATTGCCGGAAAGGTGACGGCAGCGCCCAGACAGAAACAAATAAGCAGCGGTACCAGGGGTTCCCGATCGTATTTATCCACCCGAAAAATTGCGTAACTGATCAGAAGACCGGGTGTTACGGCGAGTATGACTAAAAGCGGATTCATTGTTGCGCACAAAATTCCCAAAAGCTGCGCACAATTTCAACGGTCTTTTCGGGGGTCTCGTACATACTCATGTGACCGATGCTTTCAAGAACGTGTACATCGGCAATATCCGGCAGCATGGCAGCCTGCAAACCCGTTTCCGGAGCAATAATCGAATCGTCCGTTCCAAGTAAAAACAATACCGGACAGGATGCGCTGCGCAGCGTCGAAGTGTGGTCCCTGCGTGCGATCATGCCTTCCAGTGCGGCAATTATGCCTGCCGCCGGCTGCCGTTTTCCGTTTTCAATGAGCGCAGCCACAATCTCTGGGTGCAGCCCGGCAAATGTCGCAGCAAACAGGCTGGAAAACAGCTGCGTCACATAGAGGTCGCGCTTGCCCGACTGTACCATTTCAATGCCGCGGCGACGGATATCCTTTCGCTCCGGACTGTCTTCATAGGGATGCGAATGGACCAGCCCCAGTCCGGCAAGCCTGTCCGGGTATTTGGCAGCAAATTCCAGCGCGACATAGCCACCCATCGAATGGCCCACCAATACGCAGCGCTCCACTGAAAACTCATTCAGCATCGCACATACGGCATCGGCGCTGGTGTCCATGCCGGACGCCAGCGGCAGATCGGACCCGCCAAAGCCGGGCAGGTCCATCCGCAGCAGGTGGATGCCCTGCAGGCCAGGCAAAAGGCCGTTCCACAGCGTGGCATCTTCACAAAAGCCGTGCAGCAGCACCAGCGGCAGGCTACCGCCGGCGCCGGATTCGTAACAGGCAATGTGCCTGCCATTGGAGAGCAGGGTATGTTTCATCGTTATAAATCTGCAAAAAAGCAGGCAAAGCCCGGCTGTAACATTTTCCCGGCCCTACCCTTTTTTAAAGTCGGCGATAGCCTTTTTGGTGAAGTCGGACAAGGCCAGACGGCCACTGACGGCTGCGCGCTCGTGCAGCAGCGTATCCCAATGTTCGGTACCCTGCCAGAATACTTTTTTCAGTTCGGCCAGCGCTTCCGTGCTGTAGGAACACAGTTGCCCCGTAAAATGTGCCAGGTATGCATCCAGTTGCTCCTCACTGTCGAATACTTCCTGGAACAGACTTTTCGACTTTGCCCATTCAGCCGTGAGCCACTCGGAAGGGTTCAGCGACATTTGGGCAAACGTGGCGACGCCCACCTTGCGTTCGACGGCCGGGCCAATTACAAAAGGACCGAATCCTACGGCCAACTCACTCAGCCGCACGGAGGCCCATTTGGAGGCCATGCAAAAATCGGTCGCAGCCGCCAGGCCCACGCCGCCGCCGACTGCCTTGCCATGAATACGCCCGATCACGATCTTCGGGCATTTGCGCATGGCATTGACCACGTTGCCGAAGCCTGAAAAAAAACGCAGACTGGTGTCATAATCGCTGATGGCAACCAGTTCATCAAAACTGGCCCCCGCACAAAAAGTCTTGTGTTCGGCGCTGCGCAACACCACTACCCTGGCGGCGGGATTGCTGCCGGCGGCTTCGAGCGCAGCGACAAGATCGGTCAGCAGGCGACTTGGCAGACTGTTGTGGTTGGGGTGATAAAAAATGATGTGTGCCACACCTTCGGTGGTGATGTCGGTGCGGACGTAGCCTTGTTGTGTAATATCCATATTGATCGGGCTGGTTTTGCGGCAAAGGTAGCGTATGCCGGAAAAGTAGGGGCAGCAGATTTCTGCGGCGCTACAAGCCCGGGTCACCAGGAGCAAAATTGCAGGTTATGGCATTTTGCCCATTGCTCAACAGCCTGCATGGCGTCTGCTTTGGGATGTATATTCGCTTTGCCTTTTACCTGGATGATGTCCAGTGCAGCCGTCAGTTCGATGGTAGCCTCGCGTTCTGCCTGCCCGGTAGCACCGACACGCCGGAGCGACCAGATGGTGGTATCCCCCGTGTGGCACTCCTCCCCGTAACCGCCCACACAATGGTGCATCGCCACACCTTCCAGCAACAGCTTTTCAACGCTACCCAGACGCTTTATCCGGAACTCCCGCCCGTTGATGCAGGTGCTGAAATATTCCGGAATGGGTGAAGCAGGGAACTTGCGCCAGCGAATCGCGCGCTCCAGTGCCTGGAGGTGCTGATCCCAGGTATTCATTCGTTCGCGAAGCGACGCCAGTGTAGCCTGGCTGACCTGAAGTGCCGGATATAAAGGCTCTATCCTTTCCCGGAAACCGCTCAGCGACAGCACGAATGGTTCCAGGCGCTGGTGCCGAACAAAAAGCACCATCTGCGGAATTTCTTCGGGCGTCAGTGCCGACTGGTTGCGAAGGATAAAGCAGATGAGATCCGACCAAATCGCCTCATTTTCAGGGACTTCGTTCTGCAATACTTCGGCCAGCGCGACAGCCAGATGCTCCTGCATGCCCATTGCGCGCACCTGCGCCCATCGCATGGCAACCGGCAGGGTCATGGTCTGCGGTGCATGGAGAAAAAAATGTGCGGCTTTTTTGGTAAAACCAAAGGGCAGGTCATCTGCCTTGCTGAGGTTGCCGCCACGTGCCACATGCACAAACCATCCTATGGTGCGGCCATCGGCGCGCTCACCCACGGCAAGGGTATCGGCAATGGCACGCAGCAGCGGTTCCGGCATGGCATACCGCAGCATGGCATGACGGGCCAGGCTGCGAAACATTCGCGCGGGCTCGGACGAGCGCGGCGTTCGCCATGTACTCAAATGACGCACCGGCTCCCCCGATTCGAGGAAGTTTTGCAACACGAGGTAAAAACCCGGCGAAGACACCAGACAACGGCGCACCGCTCCCCGGCGCAACAGTACATCGAGGGGCAATGTGTCGGCGGGTGTGGCTTCACGGGTCAGTTCCGTGCGGATGCGGGCAACCGAACGAAATTGTTTTTGGGCAGACTTGCTGCGTTGGAAGGCCTGACGCTCCAGCGCCAGCCTTTCAGCCGCCTGCTGCTCGCGCAACAGGCGTGCGTGGCGATTGGCCATGACTCAAGACGATTTTTGGTTACTTCTGTGCGTCAGCACAGGGTAATCAGTGAATAAAACCCGGGGGCGCGCGGTCTCAGTGCACCTGATGGTATATTCGAAATCGTCTGAGGAAGAGCATAGGGAGCGATTTGAGGTGGGAAAACCGGGTAGGCCCGGGAAAAGTTCCGAAGATGTTTTTTGTCATTCGGTATTATTTCAGGGAGAGTGTCCTGGCAGAGACATTTTGCACTTAAACCTGTACACGGATGCCACCAATACTGTGGAAACGGGGTTTATCGCTTGTCTGAACATTAAAAACGGATACTGATATGAACCGACAACTGTTTAAATACCTGCTTTTGGCCCCTGTGTTGTTCCTGTTTGCCTGCGTCAAAACGGAGATCATTCCCGAAACGCTGGAACCGGTGCTCACCCTTTCCCCCGCCGTCGTTTCCCTCTCTGCCGGGGAGAATTTTCAACTTACCGCCACTTACACTGACGCACTTGGCGAAAGCAGAACCGATCTTATCGAGTGGGCAAGTGCTGATGCGACGGTAGCCACAGTCAGCACTGCTGGCCGGGTGACCGCTCTGTCGGCAGGGCAGGCCTGGATCGTGGCCACTGCTCCGGACAGGCTAACCGACTCTACCCTCGTCACGGTAGTCGCCAACAGCAATGCCGTCGCCCGCGTAGATATCCTCAATGCCCCGGCCATGCTGAACGAAGGCGCATCGGCAACCTTGCAGGCCAAAGCCTTTAACAGCAACAATCAGGAAATCAACGGCGCAGCCATTGTTTGGAGCAGTTCCAATACAAGTGTCATCAGTGTCAGTCCGGGTGGCGTACTTAATGCACTCAGCTCCGGCACGGCGGCCATTACGGCTACAGCAGACGGGGTCGGCAGCCTTCCGGCCAATATTCAGGTACTGCCTCCGGGCGGCATGTCCCGCTCGGGCGTCTTTTCCGGCAACTCCGGCTATACCGTCAAAGGCACAGCCACCCTTCAACAGTCCGCCACGGCACTCACCCTGACCCTTGGCAGCGATTTTATGGCCTCCAACGGTCCCATGCTTGGCGTGTATCTCGCTAAAAGCGCTTCCGGCGGCCTGAGCGCGCAAAACAGTATAAAACTCGGCAACCTGACAGCCAACAACGGTATGCAAACCTATGCCGTGCCGGCAGGAGTCGGGCTGACCGACTATGATTATGTTGTGATCTACTGCATTCCTTTCAACATCCGGTTCGGCACAGCATCGCTGCTGTGAGCAGCACCATTGGTCCATAAAAACAATAGCGCTCCCACACAAACTTTTCCTTTATGCAATACAATCGAATCATTCTGGGCAGCCTGCTGCTACTCTCGCTTTTTTCCACCGGCGCCTTTGCCAATGGCTGGCCACAGCCAAAAGGCCACGGTTTTTTCAAACTGGATTTCAGCATGATCCGGGCACGTACATTCTACGGCATGGACGGCAATATTTACGACATTAATGGCGCCGGGACCCTGCTGGGTAACTACACCACATCATTTTACGGCGAATACGGCATTTCCAACCGCCTTACGGCTATCGCCTACGTGCCCTTTCTGGTTCGCAATACCGTAAACGAAGGGGTAGGCGCCCTTACGGGTGAAATATTGCAGCCGGGTCTGGAGAACACCGCATTCGGTGACGCTGACCTGGGGCTTCGATTCGGCCTGATCAGGAAAGGCGGGTTCGTGCTCAGCACTTCGCTGACTGTTGGCATCCCGAGCGGCGACTATACGAATGCCGACCTGCTGTATACCGGCGATGGCGAATTCAATCAACTCATCAAGGCTGAATGGGGGTACGGGGCAGCGCGCTGGTATGCTTCCGGCAATATTGGTGTGAACAACCGGACAAAAGGGTTTTCAGAAGAGTTTCGCTACCACCTGGAGGCCGGATACTGGCTGCTTAAAGGCAAACTGCTGGCCTCCGTCAAACTTGCCGGTGTGGAATCGTTCAATAACGGGAATCCGACGAGTTCCGGCAACGGCCTGTTTTCCAACAACGTAGAGTTTACGTCGCCGCAGTTCTCGCTTGCCTACGAATACCGTCAAAAATGGGGGGTAAATGCGCAAATTGCCGGCGCTTTTAACGGGAAAAATGCCCTGGCCTCTCCGGCTTTGTCGGTAGGGTTGTATGTCAAAACGGGGAAATGAGGCAGATTGGTGCCTGCCATTTTGGGCTATACCAAGCGGATTCGACAAGACCAGGGCACACAGATGACGCAGATTTAACTGATTCACGCGGATAAATCTGCGCGAGTCAGTTAAATCTGCGTCATCTGTGTGCTCCACACCTAACCCGTATATTTGCCCCACACTAACCGTTCTGTCATGCGCCTCACCATCGTGCAATCCGAACTCGCCTGGGAAAATGCGGCCGCCAACCGCAACATGTTCGCCCGGAAAATCGCCCCGCTGGCAGGCCAAACCGACCTCGTCGTGTTGCCCGAAATGTTTACGACCGGCTTTTCGATGAATGCCAGTGCGCTGGCCGAGCCAATGGACGGCCCCACGGTACAATGGATGGGCGAGCAGGCCGCCAAAACAGGCGCAGCCGTCACGGGCAGTTTTATCTGCACGGAGAACCGGCAGTATTTCAACAGGCTCATCTTTATGCGGCCCGACGGCACTTACGACCTGTACGATAAGCGGCACCTGTTTACCCTGGCCGGCGAGCACGAGTTTTACACGCCGGGCAACAAACAAATAGTGGCAGATTGGATGGGATGGCGCATCAGACCACTCGTGTGCTACGACCTGCGGTTCCCGGTCTGGAGCCGCAACGCCGCCCCGCACGACAGCGGCAACCTACCTTCAGGCACAACGGATTCCGGCGCCTCCGGGCAGGCGAAAACAGGAAGTGCCGACCTCTACCTGTACGTAGCCAACTGGCCAGGTCGCCGGGCGCACCACTGGCGCACACTGCTTGCTGCACGAGCCATTGAGAACCAGGCATTTGTAGCCGGTGTGAATATTGTTGGAAAAGACGGAAACGGGTATGAGTATGTGGGCGACTCGGCCATTATTGATTTTTCAGGACAGCCATTTGTCCAAATCTCCGGGCAGGAAGGCGCGCATACAACCGAACTATCCCTTGACAGTTTGAGGCAGTACAGGCAACAATTGCCTTTTTTGCAGGACGGAGATGTTTTTCAACTGCGCTGAAAAGATTTTTCCATTTTTTGTTTCAAAAGCATTGGTTTTTCAAATCCATTTCTACCTTTGCACCGGGTTTGTTCTTAATCTGCATTGAATTGCAGTATTTCTTTCTAATCTTTCCTTGATACATTCCGCCATAAACAAACCCGGCAAACACGCGCCCCATTGCCTTCATCAACATTAGACAAAACCAATTCTATCGCCCATGGCGGGGCGTACGGCCAGATTTCCGGCCGTTAACCAAAACGACATAACCAATGTCAGACAGTCTTCCTTCCAGTTGCCCCAAAGGACTTTTTTCGTTATTTTTCTCCCTCGCTCTTACTATTTACTCGGTTACGCCGGCTGTTGCCAACAACAACGACCCGAATCCTCCTGTCACGACCAGTGAGCAACTGATGCAGTTGCGGGAGTTCATTGCCGGCTACGCCCAGAATTTTGTCGGTATCGAGTACCGGCACGGCGGCACCAGCACGGAAACCGGATTTGATTGTTCCGGTTTTACCAGTTTTGCCCTGAATGAATTCGGCATAAAGGTTTCTGCCTGTTCATCTACCCAGGCCACGCAGGGCGACGAGGTCAGCCTCGACGCGGTAAAACCGGGCGACCTGATCTTTTTCGGGCGCAAGGGCCGTATAAAACACGTAGCCCTTGTGGTTAGAAACACTGAAGAGGGTATTATTTGTGTACACAGTACCTGCTCGAAGGGTATCATGGTGGAAAATATTTCCACGTCGAAGTACTGGAAACCGAAAATCATGTTTGCCCGCGACGTGGTATCCACACAGGCCCTGGAAAAATGCCTGTTGCCGCTGCCGGGTGAATGTGAACCGCAGCATGACCTGTTTTCCACCGTTCCGGCATACGAACAAATGCCCGATTGTATCGAGGAATCACAAGAACATATCTGCCAGAGCATTGCGCCATTAGCCATGCTCGGCGCGCCCGATCTCGCCAATCTGCAGTTGTACAACTGCGGATCCGTTATCCGGGGATTGAATTAAGAAAATTAACCGGCTCCGATTGCCATACCTAAAGTCCCGTTTCGGGCAGTTCGGCCCGATGGCGTCGCAACAGCACGCCACACATTAAAACAAAACGCACCATGAGAAAAAGGGTATTCCCAAAAGGAATGGCCCTTTTTTCATGGTATACCTGTGCGATTATTTTTGAGATGGCGCCGGGCAGGTAGACAAACCCACCAGGGCATAGATCGGGCAAAAACCAACCAGACTGGTCAGCACGAAAATACCGCCAAGTGCCAGCAGCACATAGCCCAATATACCGGTAACGGTACCGGTGAAATACAAAGCGGCAAACACCACCGCCAGGATGATGCGCACGGTTTTGTCGGTAGATCCCAGGTTCTTTTTCATCGTGTGTAATCGTTAATGGTGAAAATATTGAATACCGAGTGCAATCAGAACAGCGATACCTGTGCAAATCAGGCAAACGATCGCAAACTTGATCCATTTTGACTTAGAGTTGAGCATCTCTGTGTGATTACACTACAAATTTCGCGATCAGACACGGCGCACTATGCTACCCAGGTAGCATAAGTGCCAATATTCGAATACGGCCGCGTTGCAGCCGGACCATCCCTTTTCGTTCCATTTGTTTGAGCAGGCGGGATACCACGGCGCGCGCTGTACCGAGGTCGTCGGCAATTTCCTGGTGCGACAGGTGGAGCACCAGAGTGTTGAGCAGGGCCGATTTTTCCCTGAGGTATTTGGCCAGTCTGTCGTCGAGGCTTGAAAATCCGATCTCATCCACAACCTCCAGCAGTTCGTCGAAGCGTCGCGAAAAAGATTCCAGCACAAAATCGAACCAGGCCGGGTATTTCCTGCCCAGCATATAGGCCAGTTCGGCAGGGACACCGATCAGTTCGGTATTCTGTTGAGCGACCGCCTTGACCCTGCTTTTTTCCTGTTTCAGACAGGATGAAAGGGTCATCGCACAACTTTCGCCGGTATGGATGTAGTACAGCAATATCTCGTGTCCATCGTCGTCGACCCGTACAACCTTTACCGAGCCATTTACCACAAGCGGTATATGCCGGATATTGTCGCCTGCATTTAACAGCACTTCTCCCGGTGCAATGGAGCGCAACACCGCGCGTTCGGCGATCGCTTCGGCAATTCCGGCGCCGCCGAGCAAGGGAAAATGCAGGCGGATGGTGGGCTTGATCTGTTCGTTTGTCATCTTTTGGAACAACATTCCGGGGCAATATTCAGTGGCATTCCATTCCGGCCTTCGGAACGGCCGCCTCGAACAGGGACAGGTCGAGGTGTAATCCCCGCTGCAACAACACCAGGCCGGCAATGGTGATCAATACCGGCTGTAAAACCCGTATCCTGCGAACGGCCAAAGGCAGCGAGCGCCCCAAAACGCTCATCGTAAGCAACAGCGGCAGCGTGCCGACGCCGAAGAGCGCCATAAAAAGTCCTCCGGCTGCGCCACCCGTAGTAGCGATGGCTGCGGCAAGAGCGGCATAAACCATTCCGCAAGGCAGCAATCCGTTCAGCAAACCGAAATAGAAAACGCCGCCACCGGAATGCCTGCGCATCAGGCGGCCCATGCCGTTTTGTATGCGTTGGGTAAATCCGCTGAAACCGGGCAGGGCCGTTACCAGGCGTTCGAAACGCCAGGCGGCAAAGGCCATCAGGATCAACAATACTCCCGCGCTTATCGACAAGGCCTTTTGCAGGCCGGCAAGCGCAAGGCCCTTGCCGGCGAGACCGAAAAAAACGCCCAGCAGCACATAGGTCAAAATTCGCCCGCTGTGGTACAGCAACATTTGCCGCCATACCTGTCTTTTCCCCGCGGCATCGAGGGGCAGTGCGAGCATGAGCGGGCCGCACATGCCCACGCAATGCATACTACCAGCCAAACCGAGGAGCAACGGAGCGAGCATATCGAGGCGGTTGATCAGGCGTTGGTGATAAAAACCGAGGTTTCCCAGTAATACTTTTTGCCGCCGGCCTCCCAGTCCAGTTCAACATACCAGATGCCGGAGGCCAGCTTTGCCGTCGGGATGTCGAAGGTACCCGACTGGTCAATTTTTACGGTAAAGTCGTCGCCGGTTGTTGACGGGCGGTAAAACTTGGCACTGCCGGAGGCAATATTCATTTCTTTTGGAAACTGTACCAATACCGTTTGGGACGGCGCCAGAAAATGCACCTGCGGCAGATCTTTCAGCGCTGCGGTATTTTGCTTTTTCTCCAGGCGCTCCTGGTAATTCAGGTCAAGGTTATAATAATCCTTTTGCATCAGTCCGGGATCATGCGATCGCGAAGCGATGACGATGCCGACCATTGCCAGTACGAAGGCGCCGTAAAAAAGCGCGATGCCTGTTCCCCAGTTAAATTTCATGGTGTTGATGGTTTAAGTTCGTGAATCAAACGGCAGCAAGATGCTTAAGTGACCAGTTCAATGGTCATCTTGCTTATCCTCGTGTTCCTCCTCGTGTTCCTTATCCTTTTCGTGTTTCGGCATAAAAACGGGTCCCAGAAAGTTCGTTTCCACGCCGTCAATTTTTTTGCCGTCGGAGATCACATCTATCTCGACGGGTGTTTTTCTGCCTTTGAGCAGGTTGATGGGCATTTCCACAAAAAAAGCGCCCTCCATCTTGCTGTTTTTGGGAATGCTTCCCGGCGCCTGCCCTACAATCCGGATAATGCCGCCCGGTGTAGCCATTTCGAGTTGTACAGGCAGGTCCCGGTTTGTTTTGTTGATGAGCACATAGGTGTAGAGGTTGGTCAGGTGCGCCTCATCCACCTCCTGGTACAGTTGTCCCGGCGAACGCAGAATAATTGTTTCCACAATGCCGCGTCGTGCGAGTAGGAATACATCGAGCGATAAAAGGGCAATTAAAACGGCTGTATATGCAAATACCCGGGTGGTAAAGATTTTGCGCCGGCCCGACTCGATTCCGGTCATGGAATCGTAACGGATCAGCCCCCGCGGCCTGCCAACCCTGTCCATGATCGCGTCGCAGGCGTCGATACAGGCTGTGCAGTTGGTGCATTCCAGCTGGGTGCCATTGCGAATATCAATGCCGGTGGGACACACGGCAACGCATAGTTTGCAGTCGATACAATCGCCTAAAACAGGGGAGCCGGCAGTACCCGTGCTGCTGCCCGCCACCGCAGACTGAATCTGTTGGAGGGGGTTGTTCCGTTCACTTCCCTGCGTTGCCGGTTTTTTAAGTTTACCCCGCGGCTCACCCCGCACATAATCGTACGCCACTACAATGGAATCCTTGACCAGCAGCACACCCTGCAGGCGACCGTACGGGCAGATGGTGGTACATACCTGCTCCCGCAGACGCGAAAACACGCCGTAAAACACGCCGGAGAAGATCAGCATGGCCACAAAACCGTAGAAGTTCTGCGAAACAGGCTCTTTTATGATCTGTATCACCGCATCCATTCCGATCACGTAGGCCAGAAAATAGTTGGATACGACGACGGCGATCAAAAAGAAAACGACGTGCTTCAGGGTCTTTTTCCTGATCTTTTCGGCCGTCCAGGGCGCCTTGTCCAGTCTGCGCTGCTCGCTGGAGTCGCCTTCTATCCAGTATTCTATTTTTCGGAAGAACATTTCCATGAATACCGTCTGTGGGCACACCCAGCCGCAAAACAGTCGTCCGTAGACAACCGTAAAGAGAATGATGAACACGATAAACGTGAGCATCGCCAACACGAACAAATGAAAATCCTGCGGGGTGAACAGCAGTCCGAACAGCACGAATTTTCGCTCCAGCACGTTGAACAACAGGAATTGCTCGCCATCTACCTTGATAAACGGCATAGTGAGGAAGATAGCCAGGAAAGCAAAGCTGACCCAGATTCGGGCATTGTAAAAGCGGCCCGAAGGCTTTTTCGGATACAGCCAGATGCGCTTGCCCGACTGATCTACCGTAGCAATATGGTCGCGGTAATCCTCGGCATCTTCAATGACGTTGTCCAAATATTCTTTATCCATGGTCAACCATATGAAATGCGTCGACCGGCCCGGTGCAATGCAGCGCCGGGCCGGTCGGCACGGCAATGTTTATTTTGTAGCCGCAGGCTGTTCCGTTTGCCCCGCGGGAGGCGTTGCAGACTGGTCTTGTGTCGCACTCTCCTCATTCCAGATCACCCCCTGGGGATCTTTCTGATTGGGCGGGTTGGTTCCCTGCAGCGAAAGGATATAACTGGCCACTTTTTGCATATCGGAAGGCTTCAACTGGGTCTGCCAGGAGATCATGCCTTTCTCGGGAACACCGTATTTGATCGTTTTGAAGATGTTCTTGATGCCGCCGCCATGCAGCCAGTAGGCATCGGTAAAATTGGGGCCGATACCGCCCTCGCCTTTCTGGCCATGGCATACCGCGCAGCTGTTTTTAAAGATCAGTTCGCCCTCGCCCAGGGCGCCACTGTCGGTGATCGCTTCGACATTGGACTCGTCGACGGCGTTCGCTTTGCCAGCCAGCGCTATCGCCATCGATTTTTTTGCGTCGGCCATCTCTGTATTATACCGTTCGATGGACGACGGGCCGTCGCCTCCCCAGTGATAGTAGTACATATAGCCGACTGCCCAGATGATCGTCAGGACAAACATGTTCACCCACCAGGGTGGCAGCCGGTTATCCAGTTCCCGGATACCGTCGTATGCGTGGTGAAAGGTGATCTCGCCTTCGCGCTCGATGGGGACTGCGTCTTCCCAATATTGTTTGCGCACGCGGGTCCAGAAACTGTCGCCGGTAGCAGCAGAAGCTTCCACTTCGACCGGAAGTACGGCGCCGCTTTTCTGGGCTTCCAGTTCCAGTACTTTTTTATAAAGGAACTGGTTGACTTTGACCACATACATCATCGCCACGATAAACAGGACGGAGCCTGCCGCTGCAAGGATAATAGTCATGATATCGGGCAGCTGTTGCGCCCCTGTTGTGGCAGTCGGTGCGGTTGCCTGCACTGCCTGGCTCCACCCGGCGGAGGCCATTGACATAAATAACAGGGTGCCTGTATATTTTTTCGATTTCATTGTTCAAAGAATTGATAAACAAAGAATTAGTATTTCAGACTAATCTTCCAGGGGAAGATTGGACATGTGTTGCATTTCTTCTTTTCCGGAAAAAAACGTCCGGATGGCGGCAATGCAGAAGGTAACAAAGAACAGCACCAGGGTTACGATACCAAACCACTGAATACCTTCGACGGATTGCAGGATGTATTTGTACATGTTTTATTGATTTGCGGTTGGTTGTACTTTGATGGCTGTTCCCAGTCGTTGCAGGTAGGCGATGATCGCCACGATCTCCTTGTCTTCCAGGCCCTGGTCTTTCAGCTTAGACTCCTGTTCGCCGAGGGTTTTTGCCACACCTTTTGCCTGCTCCTGTGCATTGGCAATGGCGTATTTTTCGAAATCCCGCGGATAAGGCGTGCCCAGTTTGCGCAGCGCCGTGATCTTGGCCGGCAGGTCTTTCAGGTCAAGCACCTGATCGGTGAGATGCGGATAGGGCGGCATGATCGAACCCGGCGAGGTGGTGCGGGGATCCATCATGTGGTTGAAGTGCCAGATATCCAGGTTTCGGCCACCTTCACGCCACAAATCCGGTCCGGTCCGTTTGCTGCCCCAGAGGAAGGGCCGGTCGTAGATGTATTCGCCGGATTTGGAATACTCACCGTAGCGCACCGTTTCATCGCGGAAGGGGCGGATCATTTGGGAGTGGCAGCCGACACATCCCTCGCGAATATAGATGTCGCGGCCGGTGAGTTCGAGCGGGGTATAGGGCAGAACCGTAGAAATCTTCGGTACCTGGCTTTCTATAAATACCATGGGGATAATTTGCACGATACCGCCGATAGCGATCAGAATGGTACTCCACAGCAACATTTGAATCGGGCGGCGCTCGATCCAGCGGTGCCAGTACTCGCCGGAAGGTTCGGCGGCCGTTACACGTTCGCGGGCAGGTGCTTCAGCCGCTTCGTTAGCCATAAAGGTGCCCTGGCCGGCTGTTTTATAAAGGTTGTAAACGCCAAGCAGTACGCCGGTGAAAAACAGCGTGCCACCGACAACACGCATGGCATACATCGGAATGATATGCTTCACGGTATCGAGGAAGTTGCCCCATGCCAGGGTGCCTTCCGGGGTGAACTCTTTCCACATCATGGCCTGCGTCCAGCCGGCCCAGTACATTGGCACCGCATAAAAGATGATACCGAGTGTACCCAGCCAGAAGTGTACGTTCGCCAGTTGGCGAGAATAGAGTTCGGTGCGGTAAATGCGCGGCCACAACCAGTACAAAGCGCCGAAGGTGAGGAAACCGTTCCAGCCCAGTGCCCCGACGTGCACGTGCGCGATCGTCCAGTCTGTAAAGTGGCTGATCGCATTTATGGATTTGATAGAAAGCATCGGCCCTTCAAAGGTGGCCATACCGTATGCCGTAACCGCCACAACCATGAACTTCAGCACCGGATCCTGCCGGACGCGGTCCCATGCGCCACGCAGGGTGAGCAGGCCGTTCAGCATACCACCCCAGGAAGGTGCGATCAGCATGATGGAAAATACCGTACCCAGCGATTGAACCCAGTCGGGCATGGAAGAGTACAGCAGGTGGTGCGGCCCGGCCCATATATAAATAAAGATCAGCGCCCAGAAGTGGATGATAGACAGTTTATAGGAATACACCGGGCGGTTGGCCGCTTTTGGCAGGAAGTAGTACATCATGCCGAGATAGGGTGTGGTAAGAAAGAACGCCACGGCATTGTGTCCGTACCACCATTGTACAAGTGCATCCTGTACCCCTGAAAATAACGGATAACTTTGGGTGAACGTAACGGGCAGTTCGATGCTCCGCACGATATGCAGCACAGCGACCGTAACCCAGGTGGCGATGTAGAACCAGATGGCCACATAAAGGTGGTTCTCGCGGCGGGTAAGGATAGTGCCAAACATATTTATACCGAAAACAACCCACACCAGTGTGATCAGCAAATCAACCGGCCATATCAGTTCGGCGTATTCGCTGCTGGTCGTCATGCCCATCGGAAGGGTATAGGCGGCACAAAGAATGACTACCTGCCAGCTCCAGAAATGTATCCAGGAGAGTTTGTCGCTCCACATCCGCGTTTTCAGCAGGCGCTGCAGGGAATAATAGACTCCCATGAAAATACCATTGCCCACAAATGCGAAGATCACGGCATTGGTGTGCAGGGGGCGCAGGCGGCCGAAGGTGAGGTACTGAAAACCGCCCTCGCTGAAGTTCAGGGCAGGGAATACGAGCTGCAAGGCCAGGATCAGGCCTACCAGCATACCAACCACGCCCCAGATAAAGGAGGCCATACCAAAGGCGCGGGTAATTTTGTTGTCGTACTGAAATTGTTGTATATTGCTCATAAAGAGAGAATTAGGTTCATTATTGTCGTCATTCGTCATTCGTCATTTGGCATGGGGTCTGTGGACGCTTTTGGGGGAGACTGGCCGGTATCGGGGAGCGTCGGGTCGGGTGCCGGATCGTCAAAAAGGATGCGGATAGCCGGGGTATAATCGTCGTCGAACTGTCC
>CALMBD010000193.1 GCA_937861115.1 uncultured Bacteroidota bacterium
GTTTTTTCAGTGTGAATGACGAAATGACGAAATGACGAAATGACGAAATGACGAATCCTCCCTATCCCCATTTTCCCGATCTGCCGCCCGAAGGTTTTCTCACGGGCTGCGGCGCAGGCTGACTGGCCGGCTGGGGATCGGTCGATGCCGGGTTGTTTTCGGGTTTGACGGCCGCAGGTAGTCTGGATTGATATTCCAGTTTAGCAGCGTTGATCTTGAAATTGCCCGCAGGCACCCAGTCGCTTCCGGAGACGGCGAAGTTGCCGAAGGAATAGGTCTGCGTTTTTTGTCCCGGCGGGATTATTTTCCCGTACAGGCTGAACGGTTTTGTGCCGCCGCCGCGCTGCCCCTTTTTCACCCGGACCAGCACTTCATACATGCCTGGCTGGATTTCGTTCTGGTAGAAATACGTCAGGCTCTTTTCGTACTGAAACGCGCTGTTCTGGTACTTGCTGGCTCGGGTCGGTTTCCAGGTACGGTTGCCCTGGCGCAGCATGAACTCTACAGATGCCTTGGCCTGGTCCGTCTGTTGCAGCAGGATTACCACCGCTCCCTTGGTTTGCTTGAGCAGATCAACGGCAACCGGATCCTGCGGCGGTGAGGGCGGTGTGGGCGTTTGCTGCCGGCTATCCGGGCTTTGCGGTTTGCCTTGCACCACCGGATCGTTGGTTTGCGGCGTTGTCGGCTGAGGCTTGCGCCACCAGGCGCGAGGTTCGACAGGTCTCGGCCTGGCCACGGCCTGCTTTTTTTCGGCCTCTTTCTTTTGCTCCATTCCTCCCTTCCCGGGCGGCGTGACGGGCACCGGCGGCACACCGGCCAGGCGCGTATGCAGGAAGTTCAGTATGATGAACACCCCCAGTGCACCGGTCAGGATGTCGAGTGCCGACACAAAGAGCGGGTTGAATGCTTTATTCGTCATGGCTTGCGATGTTTGAAGGTTGGCGGATGGTGGGGCCCGGATTGGCTGATTTTGACGATTTGTGATGGGTGGAAGCCTGTATTTTAGCGTTGCAATGTTCGCAGCGTTCGGCCTCGGCAGCATTGGGGTGTCGGCAGTTCCAGCAGGAAACTGTGGTTTGAAGTTTGGCTGCCTTTGGTTTCGGGCTTTCCGGAAGTTTATAGTTGCAGTGGCCGCATCGCGCCACACTGGTTGGTGGCGTTGCGTGGCCGCAATTCGGGCAGTTCATAACAGGTATGTGTTTGAGTGAGCGGACAGGTTGTTTGCCTTATTGGCCGATATAGTGCATGTAGGATACGCCGATGAGGAAGTTGCGGTTTTTCAGTCCGTCGACGTTCAGGTTTTTCAGTCCGTGGGTGTAACGAAGGTCGAGGCCGATTTCTCCGTTTTCCAGCAGGAAGATCAATCCTGCGCCGGCATTCAGGCTTAGGTCGAAACTCTTGTAGTTGTCGTAGCGACCCGTTCCCATTTCGATCTGGTATTCCGAGCGGTCCGTCTGGCTGTCGACGGCGCCGTCTGCTGCCGGAAACTCTACCGTCGTCTCATCCCGGCCTTTGCCGTTGAGGCCGAACGACAGGGCAGGGCCAAGCGCGACATAGGCGCCGATGTTGCCGCCGCCGAAGTTTTTCTCCACCATCAGCGGGATGTCGATATAGTTCAGCGTTTCTTTCTGGCGGTAGTCGACCACCTTGTAATCAGAAGGGTAGCCGAAGTCGGGACCGTCCCAGTAAATGCTGCTTTCACTGCTGAGGTTTGCGCCGCGTTGGGTGAAGGCGATTTCCGGTTGCAGGGTAAAGCGGTTGCCGAGGTTGATCTCTACGAAGGCCGCCAGACTGGCGCCGGGGCGCAATGCAGCATCGTAAATGTCGTTGAATTCCTTTGTCAGTTTATAGGTAGACAGACTGACGCCCGGACGGATACCGATGCCACTCAATTGTGCATGAAGCAGGTTGACAATGAGGAAGAAGAGCGGAAGCAAAAACAATTTTTTCATGACTTTAAATTTTGTGCGTGATGCTTTTCGATTGATTTGTGCTTCTTTGTGTAGTCGCTTGCCGACAAGTAACCACGCGCTTTGTTTTTTAGGAAAATGCTAACAAAAACGTCCTTTAACTGGCATCAAACGTTAAGGAACCCTTACCAAACCGGCAGATCACCGGTCTTTTATGTAATGACCAAATGGCAGTTCTGCCTGTTTCTCATTCCCGCCGCATCGTTTGCGCAGAAAAATGAAGCCGACAGTATCGCCCATCAACTTGAGCAATTATCCCTTGCGGACTGGTTACCTTTTTACTTTTACCCGCACTAATGAGCATAAACACCGACTGGACCGACGAATCATTGCTGGCAGCCATTATTGGCGGCGGACAGGCGCGTGAAAACGCCCTCCGCCACCTGTACCTGCTGCCGGGCCTGCGCGAGACGGTCTATCGTTTTGTGCTGGACAATGGCGGTAACCGAAGCGATGCCCAGGACATGTTTCAGGAGGCCCTGGTGCTGTTCGACCGCAACCTGCGCGAAGGGCGTTTTGAAGGAAAAAGTGCCTTGAAGACCTATTTTGTGGCAATAGCCAAATGGCGCTGGGTGACGATACGACGGCAACAGGGGCGTTTTCAGGAACTTGCTCCGGCCCAGTACGACGGCGAAGTGGAAAGTCCCGAAGCCGAAACGCTCCGCGCCGAGCACCGCGAACTGCTGGCAAATGCGATGGGGCAAATCGGCGATCGTTGTCGCGAACTGCTCCGGCTATACCAGTTGGAATATGCCATGGAAGAAATTGCGCAGCAAATGGGCTATTCCGGCGCCGATGTGGCCAAGAAAGAAGCATACCGCTGCCGGATGAAACTCCGGGAATACCTGGAAAAACACCCGCTATAAGAACCAAACAACCGAAACCACAAACCCGCAACCCGCAACCACAATAACCCGCAACCTCCTTTAACATGATCCGCGACGAACAACTTTTCGACAAGATTGAGGCCTACCTCCGGGGGAAAATGTCGCCTTCGGAAGCCGCTGCTTTTGAAGCGGACATGGCTTCCAATCCGGAACTGGCCGCAGCGGTGCAGGTACATCGCATCGAACGGCAGGGCCAGGAGTGGCTCGTCGAGCGCGACCTGTTGTCCAAAATGAATACCTGGGAGCGCGACCTGGCACCGCAGGCTCCGATGCGCGTGGCCTTTGTACGTCGCTGGTGGGCAGTTGGGGTAGCGGCGATGCTGGTGGCCGGCGTATTCGGCTGGTGGCTCCTCCAGCCTCAGGCAGATATAGGTGGTCCGCCGCCGATGGCCAACGCCCCCAGACCGACCCCACAGATAAAATCCCCGTCTAAAAAGATGCCTCGTCCGGCCCCGCGCCCGTCGGTTTCCGGCGCAGAAGATAACAGCCGCGATGTAGCAGAGACTGTCACCCCCCGGCCCGCCAACCCGACGGCGACAGTCGATTATGAGGCCCTGGCTGATACTTACTACCGCGAAGCGGATTTTATGCAAAAGCAATCCGGCGGCTCGACCGACCCTTCCGGGTACGGCGAAGCCCTCGACAGTTACAATTCCGGCAAATATTCCGATGTGGAAAAACTGCTCAGGCGTTCGCAAAAAAACGACCTGAATGCCCTGAAAAACAAAGAGTTACTGGCACATTCCCTTTACCAGCGCGGCCGGTATGCGGAGGCCACTTCGTACTTCCGCCAATTAGCCGGCGCGAAAGATAAAGTCCTGGCCGAACGCGCCGAATGGGCGCTGGCATTGACCCTGCTGCACCGCATGCCTGCGGAAAAAGCGGCGTTGAGCAGTATCCTGAACAGGATCGGGTCGAAACGGGGACACGCCTATTACAGCAATGCCGTGGAACTGAAAAAGCGGTTGTCGTTGTAATTCCGGAAATTCTGATATAAAAATTGCCCAAAGTGTTTTGCAGAATCCCAAGACGTGTATCTTTGCACCCGCTTAAGTAATGGGGGGGGTATCTCATCTGGAATGATAATTTTGAAATATGGGGGTTTAGCTCAGCTGGCTAGAGCGCTTGCATGGCATGCAAGAGGTCACCGGTTCGAATCCGGTATCCTCCACGTTGATTATCAAGGGTTTGTGCGGATGCACAAACCCTTTTTTGTTGGCGGTTTAAACATGGTTTAAACATTTGTTGCCCTGTCTTCAGGGTATCCTTGCGTGGGTAGCGGAACCTGCGATTGGGTGCGGCCCCTTTACCTGTTGGGGTTTGTCGCCAGGACGAGATAGTTTCCCTTAACTTTGTTTTCGAGATAGTTAAATATGGTATACGTAACCAGTATTGTTGACGAGGATGTCCGCTCTAAAATTGACACGGAATATGTGATGTCGAAGCTCTCGCACGTCGACATGAACGCCGCTATCGTGTTTGTTTGCACCAGCGAAAACTGGCGCAAAGAGGATACCTGGAAACACAAAGACGAGACATATTACACCATCCGCTTGCCCTACCAAAAGGTAAAGGAAGCCGACGACGTTCGCCCGATGATGCTGGAGTTGGCGGCAAAAAAATTGGGAATCTCTATTCCGATCGGAACAGGTAGCACCAATTAATGTATAGTCGGGCGCTTGACTTTCTATGCTGATTTGATACCCCCTCTTATCACGGTATGCTGACTTGTCGCGGACACCTATTGAAGGCTGCCGGGGCTCTTTCCCTTTCCAATTGTCTGGATACTCCTTCCGTTTTGCCATATACCCGACAATTGGTATAATTAACGGCGCTTTACTTTCAATTTTTCCGGAAAAGATTTTACTTGCAGCGATAAACGGCAGCATACCGTTGGGATGACTTCTCGAAGGAGGCTGTGACCAATAAGAAAACCTTTTTATAATCACCGAGACCTGATGCGAAAACTCCGAATCCTGTCTGTCTCCTTTGATGCCCACATTCAGCCGTGGGAACTGCCGCGTTTTCGCGGCGCCGTGGCGCGCAAGGTCGGCCTCGAACACGAGTGGTATCATAACCACAACAACGAGACCGGCGGGTATCACCAGCGCTACCCTCTCATTCAGTACAAACTGGACACCCACAACGGCCAGATCCGGCCCATGCTGCTATGTCTCGACCAGGGCATAGAAGAGGCGCATCATTTTTTCAGCCAGGCCAACTGGGACTTGCGCATCGGGGAGCAGGAACACGAGATGCGGATCGCACAACTGCACGTGAACCAGCACACCCTCCATGTATGGGAGCACCCCATGCATTACCGTATACACAAGTGGAAAGCCTTTAACACGGAAAACTACGCGCATTACAACAGCCTGAAGGGTATTGCCGAACAATTCGCTTTCCTCGAACGCCTGCTGGCCACCCATATCATCGCCTTTGCCTCCGGCGTAGGCTGGAATGCCGAGCCCCGTTTCGAGGTGAAGATCACCGATATGCTCAAAAAAGAATGGATCGAACACAAAGGCATCAAGATGCTGGCGTTTACCATGGAGTTCGAGGCAAATGTGTCGCTGCCGGATTTCATAGGGTTGGGGAAAGGCGCGGCGTTGGGGTTTGGGGTGGTGAGGCGGCAAAAAAAATGACACAGATTCAAGACTCAATGACCATTAGAAACGTATGAAAAAACAATACGACTCATTTGATACCTATCTCAGGCAAGAATACTCCTGGCACATTGTGCTGGCGGTTGTTTTATTTTTAGGAACACTGCTTGTCTCTATTTGGAATAAGCCATTTCACGAACAGGCGCAATGGCTCGACCCCTTGTTTGGGTTAATGACTTTGCTTTTTGCCTTGTTTTTATGGTGGACAGCAGTCAAAAAAGAATATGCACAAATACGGGAAAACAATAAAGCCATGCTGGCAAAACGATTAACACTAAGGTTTATTTATGGCGGCAGGGTTGTGTTGGAATGTAAGGAAGCCATGCTGACAGACCCGGCCGACATCCGGGCTTGGTCGCAACAAGTCGGCTCGCAAATGGTCGGTGGCAGGAATCTTGATTTTTATCCTTTTATCAAGATTGACGAACCCGACTTGCTGACTGACTCAAAAACCGGCAAGCAATTCTGGCACTACACTGCTGTTTTTACGTTGAAAAGCCTGCCGCGCTCGAGTGAAAAACCGACACCGGAACAAATCGAAGCAGATACTAAACTGGCCGCACATCAATGCTTGTACTGGACGCCCGTATATCACCCTGATGGCTCGTTTCAATTGGTTCAACTCTGGAGTGAAGCTTTACCCATTATGTAAGTATTAAAAACATGACCCACGGAAATATTCTTATATCAGTTGTAAAATCACTTGGGCTCATCGACCAAACGGACCGTGCAGAATCATTGATTGTGCGAGCCGCTACCTTGGCTTTGGGGAAAGAAGACTTTACTGTCGAAGCGTACAAACCTGTACCGCAACGCCCTGTTTTGCAAAATCTTGCCAATACAAGCGCATTGCAGCCATATTTCTTCAGGCCAAATAAACTGTCTTTAAGCAATCAGTTTTTCCCTGATACCACCAAACCAGACGCCAGGTCGTTGGATGCCTTTTTCAATGATTTTAAAAATGAACTGAAAACGGCCGCTGGTGATGCAGACCGAACATGGCTGCTGTTGGAGCAGTATGGCTCCAGTTTGGCATGCCATCCGGATGCCACTGATATTTCTTTGTTCGATTTTATAAAAATAACGACGGCTTACGCGGTTTGCCTGCAAAAAAACGGAGAAAAAGAAGCGTTTTGCTTATTGGCAGCTTCGGTATCGGGTATCCAGAACTACCTGTACGATATCATCTCTAAGAACGCAGCAAAACTGCTGAAAGGCCGCTCCTTTTACATCCAATTGATAACAGACAGTCTGGTCGAAAAACTGTTGACCGATTTGGACTTGCCGCCTTGCAACGTGGTGTATGCCTCAGGGGGCGGTTTTTACGTATTGGCCCCCGATAATAATGAGACGAAGGAAAAGTTCGACACATTCGTCAAGGAAGCCAGTCAAAATCTTTACAAAAAACACAAGGCCGGGTTGTTTGTAGATGCTGCAATAAGTGAATCCTTTGGCGTTTTGGCAAATCTCGACGTAGTCTGGGATGATTTGATGGACAAAATAGGTCGGGCAAAATGGAGGCGGCTCAGCAAAAACGCTGCATTACTGGGAGAGTTCAACAAGTACACAGAATTCGGTGGAACAAAAGAAAAAGACCCGATTACCAATGTTGAATTTGGAGATACGGATGAAAC
>CALMBD010000194.1 GCA_937861115.1 uncultured Bacteroidota bacterium
CTTTAAATTTGCAACATCAAATTGATATCCGCAAATCATGGATAGAAAAACATTTCTCAAATCGCTGGCTTTGTTGCCATTAGTCACTTGCAACATGAAACTTCAGGAATTCCCCTCCATAACGAATGCACTCCCGAATACGGAAAAAATGCCCGTTCTGTTTGTCGGGCACGGCAGCCCCATGAATGCCCTCGAAGACAATGCCTTTACCCGCAGTCTCCGCAAACTGGGTGAACAATTCAAACAGGACGGCAAAAAGCCCGCGGCGATCCTCGTCGTTTCGGCGCACTGGCTCACACGGGGCAGCTATGTGAACATCGCACCCAAACCGGAGACGATACACGATTTCGGCGGCTTTCCGAAGGAACTTTTCGAAGCGCAATACCCTGCGGCCGGTTCGCCCGAACTGGCCAAAGAAACGGCCAAACTATCTGCGCTCATTCAGGAGACCGACGACTGGGGCCTCGACCACGGCGCCTGGACGATCCTGATGCATCTTTTTCCCGAAGCCGATATTCCGGTGTTCCAACTGAGTATCGACTATTACCAGCCCCTGCAGTACCACCTCGACCTGGCTGCGCAACTCAATGCCCTGCGCGAGAAAGGGGTACTCATCATTGGCAGCGGCAATATCGTACACAACCTGCGCCTGAGCATGGAGCGCCTGCGCAATGGCGACGCCCGGCCTTTCGACTGGGCCGTGGAGTTCGATACCTGGGTCAGTGAGAAGATCGCCGGTCGCGATTTCCAAAGCCTTGTAACCTATGAAAAGGCGGGTGAATCGGGCAAACTCTCTGTGCCGACACCCGACCATTACATCCCGATGCTGTACAGCCTCGGCCTGGCCGGGGAGAAAGAAGAAATCAAACAAGCCTATGAAGAGGTGACGCTGGGCGGCATCAGTATGCGTACGTTCCAGGTGGGCGCCTGACCGGCACATTTTCGGGTCATAAACGGATTATCTTTTTGGTCAAGATGCCCGACGGGGTGCGCAGTTCGCAAAAAAAGATGCTGCCGGGAACTGTTGCGCCGGGTTGGTATATCTCAAAATGTTGCCCGGCAGGATAGTATCCGTCCCGGTAAAATACGGTTGCACCCGATATATCTGTAATGCGCAGTTGTACAAATGCTGCTGCCGGTATCAGAAAACTGATGACTGCCCGCTCTGAAAAAGGATTGGGATCAATTTGGAGCGATGCAGGAGCCTGGAGGCCAATATTTTCAACCCCTACGGCCTCTTCAAACTCGAAAACGCCCATATCAACGGCACTGCCCATGATGCGCGGGTTGTTATCCAGGTCAAACAAAACAGAGTCGGGGACGGCCGTATTCAGGCCCGCATTTATCGCGGGTGAGCCCATTTGCAAGTGCATATCGCCGCTCTGATCAAGGAACAAAGGATCTTCATTGAAGATCATATTGCCGTAGCAGGTCGATCCCGGCAGGCAATACGCTTCTTCAAACAGGGAGTAATATACCTGGGGCGTTGCAAGAGAGTTATACATGCTCTCGCCTGCTATGGCCTGGTTATTCCAGAAAATACAATTACTGATCAAAAGGTCAGGGGTAGTGCAGTTCTGACAGGTGGTATTAAACATGGCGCCCCCGTAATCCGCCTGGTTTTTTGAAAAACTGCAATTGACAAACCTCGGATGGGCGTAAGGGCTGGTAGTACCGTGCAGGGCGCCGCCATATTTGGCAGTGTTGCTCCAGAAACTGCAATTGACCATGGCCGGATAATTTGAGCCACTCCACTGGTACAGCATCGCGCCGCCGTTGTTTATGGCAGCGTTTTCGCGGAAAGTGCAATTGACAAAGAGCGGGCGGTATGTCGACGTTTGACTATCGTTTGACCTTATTGCGCCGCCGTTGTTTGCCGTATTACCGGTAAACGTACAATTGGTAAAAAGCGGCATGCAGGTTCCGTAGGAGGCATTATCCCAAATGCCGCCGCCCACCGAAGCGTCATTTCCAGAAAATTGGCAGCTGCTGATCACGGGATGTACCGCGCCGTTGACACGGGGATGGTTGCAAATGGCGCCGCCTCCGCCCCAGGTGCTGTTGACGGAAAAAATACAACTGTCGATCAAAGGGCTGGAGGCTCCGTCACCGGCATAGTTATAGATTGCTCCGCCGTCTCCCTGTGCAAAATTGTCTTCAAAAACACAGCCCCGGATGGTTGGGCTTGCAGCGCCGTCCGTGCCATTGTTAGACATGGCGCCGCCCTGAAACTGGGTTGAATTGCCCGTAAAACGGCATTGGTCGAATATGGCATTCGCGATGCCGTTGTTTCCGTCGTTATAAACGGCTCCGCCGGAACTTTCAGCGGTATTTTCTTCAAACACGCACGACATCAATACAGGATTTGACTGTCCGTTTTCGACGCCTGCATTGTGGATGGCCCCACCCCGCATCGCTGTATTGCCGGTGAACCGGCATTCGCTGAACACCGCATCTGCCACGCCGGAATGGCCAAAATTGGAAACAGCGCCTCCAAACCACACAGCGCTGTTGTTTTGGAAAAAACAACTGTCAAAACGGGGATTGGAGACGCCCCCGATTATACCGTTGTTGAACACTGCACCGCCGTCGAAATTGCAACTGTTATCGCTGAAATTGCAATACAGAAAAACGGGGCTTGATACGCCGCCGGATTCGGCGGTGTTGTATATCGCGCCGCCGTTCTGGTAGGCGTAATTGTTCAGGAAGGCGCAATGGACCAGCCGCATATTTGCCATTCCGCCATTCGAGCCGTCGTTGTAAATGGCCCCTCCCAGGTCAAACGCTGCGTTGAGGTAGAACAAACAATACTCGATACGCGGATTCGAAAAGCCGGCGCTCCCGGAGCCGGAGATGTACACCGCGCCGCCGTTGGCAAAGTCGCCGGTGAATCCTGCATTGCCGTTTTCCAGGAAAAAACCGCTCAGTAGCATAGAATCGCTTACCTGATCGATCCAGACAATGTGGTAGGCATTGTCTTTCCGGCTCTGATGGTCAAGCAACAACCCTCCGGCAAGACCCGGGTCATCGTTTTCATTGATGTCGCCGCTCAGGACTGTCGGATTCAATATCCAGTCGCGTTGCGACAGGTCCGTCTCGTCGCCCTTGAAGCCGCCGTAGATTTTTATGTCTTTGTTTATATAGAAGGTACGGTGGTTGCTCCAGAATCCGCCGTGTGGTACCGATGGCACATATACGCCGGAGGCTACCCATATCTCATCGCCCTGCCCGGCAGCATCTATAACCGCCTGCAGGTTATCAGAGGCGTTCGCCCAGTCCTGACCGGTATGCATGCCGGCTCCCTCAGGCGTTATATACCAAACCGATTGGGCAGGCAATTGAGCGCAAAACAATACCAACAGAAAAGGTAAAATATGACGGGCCATACGCTTGTGTTTATACAAATCTATATAAATACTCCTGTTGCTTCAGGAGAAAAGCGTATTCGTGGACAAGCCTGGCATAAGTCCTGATTAATCCTCCGGTTCGTGCATGGAAGCATCCCGGTCTTCCGTGGACGGCCCGTCGTCCGACATTTCCGAAAAATACTGCATCAGTTTCCCGGCTGCTGCTTTTCCCGCCACTTTTTCCACCTCTTCGGCCGCTGCCGCGCGCACCCGTGCGGGCGAGCCGAAATGTTGCAGCAGTTTTTCCGCAGTTTTTGCGCCGATACCCGGTATTTCGGTCAACCCGCTTTTGATAAAATTCTTGCTGCGCTGGTTGCGGTGGAATGTAATGCCAAACCGGTGCGCCTCGTTGCGCGCCTGCTGGATGAGTTTGAGCGACTCCGATTTTTTGTTGATGAGCGCCGGAACAGGATCGTCGGGAAAGAATATCTCCTCCAGTCTTTTGGCAATGCCGATCACGGTCATTTTATCTTCCAGGCCAAGCGCGCGCAGGCTTTTCATGGCTGCGCTCAACTGGCCTTTTCCGCCGTCAATGATGACGAGTTGGGGCAACCCCTGCCCTTCGGCGAGCAGGCGTTTGTAGCGCCGGAACACGACCTCCTCCATAGAGGCAAAATCATTGGGGCCTTCCACCGATTTTACGTTGTAGTGGCGGTAGTCGCGTTTGGCGGGTTTGGCATTTTTAAACACCACACAACTCGACACCGGATTCGTGCCCTGCAGGTTGGAGTTGTCGAAACATTCAATCCACAGCGGCGCCTCCTCCATGTGCAGGTCGGCCTGCAGCGTGCGCAGGATGCGTTCTGCGTTGGTTTGTTTGCCGGTCTGGCTGGCAGCCTGCTTTCTTTTCTGGAGCAGGTGGTATTGCACGTTTTTCTCCGACAGGTCGAGCAGTTTTTTCTTGTCGCCGATTTTGGGTATGGTTATCACCACCGTACCTGTGCGACGGATTTCCAAATCCGTCGATATCGCTTCTGATTCAAGGGATTGGGAAGTCCGTGGCCCGGTAGTATCCACCTGATCCGGTAAAATGACCGGGAAGGGCACGATCACCTCGGGTGCATTGCTCTGAAACCGCTCGCGCAGGTTTTGAACGGCGTAAGTGAGCAGCGTTTCGCGGTCCTCGTCCAGGTTTTTGGTCAAGGTAAGGGTGTAGGTGTTGATCACCGCGCCGTTCACCACTTTAAGGTAGTTGACAAAGGCTTCCTTTTCATCATCGGCTATCGCGAATACATCCACGTCGCGGATATTGGGGTTGACGACGGTGCTTTTGCCCTGATAGTCCTCGAAAAGGGTCAGTTTTTCCTTCATCTGCTGCGCCTGTTCAAACTGCATATTCTCCGCAAAACGCTGCATTTCTTCCTTGAGGTGGCTCTTTACCGCAGCAAAATTGCCCTTCAGGATGTTCTTGATCTGTTCGATTTTGCGGTTGTACGAGGACTCCGACTCAAAGCCCACGCACGGCGCCGCGCAGTTCTTGATATGGTATTCGAGGCATGGCTTGAACTTCTGCCTGTCGATATTTTCCTGCGACAGGTGCAGGTTGCAGGTGCGGAGTTGGAACAACTTCCGCACGAGTTCGATGATCTGCTCCACTCGGAATTTGTGCAGATACGGGCCGAAGTAGGTGGAACCGTCACGAAACGTCTTCCGGGTCAGAAAAACACGCGGGAAACGCTCCGCTTTGATGCACACGTAGATCAGCGGCGATTTTTCATCTTTCAGCATCACGTTGTACCGCGGCTGATGTTTTTTGATGAGGGTATTTTCGAGCAACAGGGCGTCCTGCTCCGTTTCCACGATCATGAATTCGATGTGGTGGGCATGCCGGACCAGCACCTTCGTTTTGGCCAGTTGATACTTTTTCTCCCCGAAATAGGACGACAGCCGGTTCCGCAGGTTTTTAGCCTTGCCGACGTACAGGATAACCCCTTCCGTATCTATAAACTTATAGATGCCGGGGTCGGTCGGTATGGTCGGCGAAAATGCTTTGAACTGATCGTTGGTCATCAGGTGCAAAAGTAATACACCGGTACCGCCGGCTTCAGCCGTCGATAAAAAAACGTGTAAAGATTCATCATGTAAAAGAGGGCTTCTCGCAAGCCCGTCATTCGGAATTGCCGACAGGATTCCCCAAAATACAGACAGGATTTACACGATTGAAAGGAAAATCAATCCGGCTCTTCCGCCGAAAACCCTCATCAATCATGTAAATCCTGTAAATCCTATCAAACTACTTCAATTCCTGTCAAAAACGCACCCCAAAACGCCGTCAATTCAACTTGAACTGCACCGTTACGCCGGCATTGACCGTTGTGATCGGAAACGACTGCGACGTTTTCGGCACCGTTTTGCGGTAGTCGGTAAACAGGCGCAGCGAAAGGCGCTTGTTCAGGGCGTACTCTACCGAGGGGTTGATGCTGATCGTGCGCGCGCCGCGTGTCGGAACGGCCTCTTCCAACTGGTCGAGCCGGTGGTTGACCGTAATATCGTCGCGAACCTCGAAGTCGAACTTGAAGTTCATGTCGTTGGCCTGCTGGCCGGTGTTGCCGCCGGGAGTAGGCGGTTTGGCCCCGGGCGGGTTGTTTTTCTTCGACTTCCTGGATTTTTTGGTCTTCTTGCCTGTCAGGAAGCCGATATTGACGTTTTTCATGCGGTAGCCAAACCCGGCAGAGTAGCCCGTCGAACGGGTTTCCGCCAGTTGATAGTCGATGAACGACATGGCCAGGGTGCGGCTTTTCTTGTAGTCGAACTTGAACGTCATGTCATTTTTCAGTTTGATATCCATACCGAAAAGAGGCGCCATTTGTTCGTTGATGACCACCTGCGGGATCTCAAACCGGGCGATATAGTTGAAGTTCAGTTCGTCAATCGTATACGGGTTCTGCGTATCGTAGAAAATATCGGTGTTATACGAGTTGACCGTCAACGTGCTTTTGTAGCCGTGCGATATCTGGATGCTGGAGAACACCTTGTTCAGGTTGCCGATTTTGGACAGCCCGTTGTAACTCAATTTCCAGTTAGGGGCAGGGCGTGTTTTGAAGATATCGAGGTTTACCGTATTCGGGTCTGCATCGGTATAGGCGGCTACAAAGGCAGGGATCAGGACCTGCTGTTGTATCCGGCCAAAACCCTTGGAGTACTCCGGCCCGTCCTTGTCGTGCGGAGCGCCGGGATCAGGTGAATCCACACCCAGGCGCTGGGAGATAATGGGCCGGTAGGACTGATAGCGGGCGAAAATGCCGTTGATATCGCTGTTAAACAGGGTCTTGATGGAAAAATACGATACGGTAAAACTACCGAGGTCGCGTTGGGCGCGGTGTTCGAATTGCACCTCGGCGGGGTCCAGCAGGAAATTCTGGTCCTTGAACAA
This sequence comes from uncultured Bacteroidota bacterium, assembly GCA_937861115.1. Lineage (GTDB taxonomy): Bacteria > Bacteroidota > Bacteroidia > Chitinophagales > Saprospiraceae > M3007. Next base: position 6,781 of record CALMBD010000194.1, read on the forward strand.
TTCCGTGCTGTTCCGCGAGTACTGGCGGTTGGCGGTGAGTTCGATGCGGAAGTCGCGGAAAGGCTCCAGCGTAATGCCGGCGTCAATGTTCTGCGTGTAATTGCGCATCACCTGCTGGTTGAGTTCCGGACGGTGGGTGATCCAGCCCTTGGCGGCGGCCTCGTCGAGCCAACTGCTTTGAGGTTGTATACCCGCCACAAAAGCCCATCCCGGCGCGGCAAATCCTTCGCTCAGGCCCATGAGTTTGGGCTCAGGCGTAAAGCCGGGCACCACCGTGCTGTAATTCTCGCTATAGGTAATGCGTGCCTTGCGAATAAGCATCAACGGGCGAAGGGCAATGCGTTCAGCTATGGAAGGCTCCCGGTCCTTGTTTTTGGCTTTCTTTTTCTTTTGTCCTTTGTCCGATGGATTGTCATCTGCACCGGCCGTACCCGCGTTTTTATCGTCGCCGGGGTTGTCGCGGCCGCCGGGCCGGTCATCGTTGGCACTGCGGTCGTTGCGTTTGGCATTGCGCCCGCCGCGATCGTTCTTGCCACCCGGACTATCGCCCCCCGGTCCGGTATTGTCGTCCTGGGTATCATTATCATCCGGATCATCGCTGTTCTTGTTCCGGTTTTTACTGCCGGGCTTGGCCGGCTTGTTGATTTTGCTCAGATACTTGCTTTTGTCGTACAGTTTGGAAAAATCCAGGTCGCCGTTGATCTGGCGCACATTGTTGTTCTGGATCACATTACCGAGGTTGCGGGAGTTGACGACATCCTGGTACTGGCCGGCATCCAGATTCTGGAGTTTGAGCGACTGCGCCGTCCAGTTATAGCCGGCAGTGTAGGACGCTTTGACGGTCACCCAATCCATAAACGGAATGAGTTTCATCGGCAGCGTCCAGTTGAGGCTGGCGTTCTGAATGTAGTTTTTGGGGCGTCCGAGTTTTTTGAGATTCGACCAGATGGAATCGCGGCGTTCCTGTTTGGAGTAGGTCGATCCGTCGGTTTTGTACTGGTACGGCTCGTCGATGATGCTGCGTGCCGTCGCGTCGAAATTGAAACGCAGCGAGCGCGAAATATCCCAGCCGAGGTCGTAACTGCGGTCCCAGGTAAAGCGGCGGTTGTAATAGGTGTCGCGGGTCGGGTCGTCAGAGTCTACAAAACGCCAGGTGGTGACCCCTACAAGGCGTTCCAGATTTGTCCGGAAACCGTACGTATTCGGAATAGGGTTGAAGTTGAATTCCTTGATAAACTTCAGGTACTTATCCTTCTTGATCAGGTTTTTGAAAGGCTCGATGGGCTTCAGACCCGTTGCGTATTGATAATCCAGCGCGCCTTTGTACTGGTTCTGCTGGTCGTTGATCACAAACGGGTTGCGTTTTTTCTGCTGGTTGAACGCGTAGGTGAAACTGAAGTTCTCGATATTCCAGGGCCAGGGTTTTTTATTGCCCTTGCGTTCCTTGCGCACATTGGTAAAGTTGAAGCCTTTTACAACGGTCACATCCTGTGCCACCGACCGGATCTCGTCGCGTTTGGCCGCATCCGGCTCGTCGCGGATCTTGTCTTTCAACTTGATATCGAGGTCGTAAGGATCGTACTCCGGGTTGCGTGTCGTATTGGAATACTGCGCATAGAACGGTATCTTGATCCCTGTCTTCTCCGGCAGCAGTTTGCCCAGTTCCAGGTTGGTGGAAAGGTCGTACTGGATCACCTCTTCACGCTGGCGCTGTATGAGTTTCTCTTCGATGCCGCCCCAGCCAATACTGGTGTAGGTGCCCGCAGCGGAAATATTGCCGAAGTCGGCCAGTTTCAGGTCGACTCGCGCCTGTCCCGCAAAGCCGGCCTGCTCGTTAAAGCCGTTGAGCCTTAATTCATTGAGCCAGACTTCCACACAGTGCTTGTTCGACTGGTTGTCTGTTTCGTCCACGTTGCGCACGCCAACCATGACACCCTTCACATAGCCGAGGTTGGGATTGCCGACTACTTTCACGGTACCTCTGAAATTTCCGGGGTCTGTGATCATAAAGGCCGTATCGAGCGGCCAGTTGCCGCCCTGCGCTGCATTGCGCTGCTTTTTGACTTCCGTCAGCAATTCAAGGGGGAAATCGAAACTGTTTTCCGGCCGCCATACTTCCTCCTTGTACGACCGGCTGTCGGGGTTGCCGTTCAGGTTGGCCACATCCGAGGGTACCAGCGGCAGTTCGTATTCGTAGTAGTTGCGCACATAGTCAGAGCCGAGGCGAATAAACACCTTGAGATCGGTGGAGTCGAGGGGAGAATTAATGGGATCGAGCGCTTCGCCGTGCACAAACATTTTCAGCCGTTTGAACTGGCGAAGGTCCATGTTGAGGCTTTTGAATACGGCACGCGCATCGCAATATTGCAGGTTGCAGATCGACATCGACAGCGATTGTTCATTCTGCAGTACGTCTGGAAACGCGCCCACGGACTGTTCCCGGGAAATGCCGAAGGGTATGGTATAGTTGAACGGCGTCCGCGCGGCATTTTCTTCAATACTCACGGCATTGACGTCAAAATCGACGGCATTCCAGGGCGAGTCGTAGGCCTTGCACGAGAGGGTATTCTGGGTAAAACGACGCCACTGGTTTCTGCCCAGTTCGAGCGTGGCAAAACGGAAGGTGGTGCGTTCCGTGAATTCCCGCCAGAACATACGGATAAAACGAATGGAGCGAAAATCCTGGATGCCACCGATCACCTCGCGGGATTTGAGGTCGAGCGGTATTTTAAACCGGTACCAGATGTATTCCGGTCCGCCTGCTTCTTTCCGGAAAATTATGGTATCGGTCACGAGGTCACGCAGTGCGGGGTCATTGATATTGAGCACCTCCTGATTACCATCGGTTGTTTTTACCAACTGGATCGGGTAACGGAAGTAGGCCTCGCTTTCGTTGAGCGAGTTGTCGCGGTTCAGGTCTTCAGCATCGGGCAGGTTGGTGGCCGAGGGATTGAGGTTGTCGGTATTGTTTACCGGAGAGTTGCCTTGTTGATTGTTGAACTTGCGGTAACGCTGCAACAGTCCCGGCGAGGTTTGGTCGTAAACAGGGTCGCGGAAATAGACGAAATTATCGTTGGACGGGTCGGCAAGCAGCTCCTGTTTGGCGCTGTTCAGCAGGCTCGAATTATTGATCGAGTTGACCCATGCATTGAAGAACTGCGCTTCTTCCGTGTCGTTCAGACCGTCCAGACCCAGGTCCTGGAGCACGCGTTTTGCCGGGTCGTTGTCGAAGGCGTTGACGACGGGCGGCAGCACAGGTACCCGTCCCCAGGGCGTTGGCGCCGTGGTACCGGTGCCCTGACCCGTCGGGATGGCATTTTCAAAAAACTGGCGCGAGTCGCGCATGATATCCTCTGAAATAGTACCCAGGTCGATATACATGATCCCGTCTTTCGAAATATTACCGGGATCGTCGGCCTTGTCCATATAGGGGTTGAGCATCCAGAATTCCACAAATTCGATATTGGCTGCTTCAAAATCGTTGGTGTTCAGTCCGCGCATGATACCGCCCCAGCGGGAGTCCGGCAGGTTGAGTTGTCCGGAACTGGTCAGACCCGCCGAAAAACCCGGATAGCCGTCGGGCAATTCAAAGTTGTACGGACCGCGTTCACGCGGATAAAGGGTCACGTCGAACGAGCGCAGGTTGGATTGCTCCAGCGGCGTCAGTTGCCGGTTAGGGAAGATATCCTGAAACTGGATCAGGCGGGTATACGGGTTTACCGCATCGATACCGTCGCGGGCGCTGGGGTCGGCGATATACCAGGTCAGGCCTGCGCGGTTGGCGCCGCGTGCCAGCAGTAAGGCGCTGTCGAGCGAGGCACTGGACTCGGGAAAGAGGTTGTCGTTTTGCGGCGTGGAGGCGATCACCCAGGAGTTGGCCGGGTTGGCCAGGGGCAGGTTGGCCGTGCTGCCCTCGAAATCGTCGATGTAGGCGATACCCCCGGAGTCTTCACCCTGATTGATGGCGCGGTTGTGACCGGGGCGCAGGGCCGCGATCTCGGCCTGTGCCGTGATCGAAGAAGGTTCTTTCGTGGAGATCAGCGGCAGTTTGTCGACCAGTTTGGTCAGCCAGGGCGCTTCCTTGGAAATATTGAAGTCCAGCCCGTACATTTTGTTGTTGATCGGGTCGTCGCCGAAATTGATCTTCTGGGTTAGCGGGCGCTCAAAAAGGTTCATGAACGTAGCGCCGATATTGATGTCTTTGTTCACCTCGTAATCGAATCGCGCACCCAGCATCGTCCTGCTTTGAAAGCCGAACAGGGTATTGTCCTCAAAACTCACACTGACATTCTGGCCGGACTGCAGGATAGCGTCGTTCAGGATTTTCACCTTGCCGATATTGTAGTCGACCTGGTAATCCTGCCCTTCTATCAGTTGCCGCCCGCCGGCGCTGACGCGCACGGAGCCTTGCGGCAGGTTGAAGGTACCGAGCGAGATTTCGGAAGAGGTGCTCGATTTATAGGAGCCTTTCAGGGTAAACCGGTTGAGTTGTTGAAACTCCCTGGCTCTGAAAAGGGTGGAATCGTAGAGTTGCGGATAAATCAGGTCGTCGATGGTTTTCTGGGTAGCGCCGCCATCGGCCAGTTTTTTACCCAGGAAAGTGCCAAACGGCTCCAGTACCGGGAACATGACCCGACCTGTTCGAAGGTTGATCGTCAAACCCGGAACAAAGTCGAAAATCCCGTCGGCGCCGGGGTCGCCCTGCAGGTTGAGGTTGTCGAGGTTGAACACCTGGAGCAGCGGCCGCGCGCGCAGGTCGGTGGGAATGTTGTCGCCATTGAGGAAGCGCTTCTGGCCTTTTCCCGGATCTTCATAAAAAATGTCGAAACGGAATTCCGTCGGGTCCACGTTTGCCGAGCCGATGGAATAGATGTTTTTCATCATCAGGTCCCAGATCGGGAACTGCACGTTGGCAGTCGTGCTTTTCAACATCTTGAGGAACAGCACGTTCTGGTTCAGCGAGTCGCCGTTCGGCACGTCGCTGGTGAATTCACCGATCTTGTGCGGCACACCGTTGTAGGTGTATTCCACGGCTACACCCACTACCTGGTCGGGCTGCACGTTCAGGTTAATGCTGATAAAACCCAGTTGATCGTTGTAGGAATATTCGTTGGTCGACAGCAGGCGGGCGCGCACTTTCTCGAAATCGCGGATCTGTTTCAACCCGTAGTTGTTGGTCAGCCGGCTGACGACCTGGTCGGAAAAGCGGAAGGCGTCGTCGGCAGCGAGGTCTGCGGCAATATTGGGGTATAAAAGGTTATTGCTGTTATCCGGAAGCCCTTTGCCGTCCTTGTCGATAAAGGGCGGTGACGCGAGTTTGTAGGGTTGTGAAACGGAATCCGGTTCGGCCAGTTCGGCCAGCGCCACGATATCGCGCACGTTTTCCGTGGCGCGGCGGTCGTTGGTCACCCATACCTCCATCCTTGTTATGGTAAACAGCGATATCGGCACGGGCAGGCACTTCATCGCCGGTTCGAACTCTCCCCTGTTCCAGTGGCTCAGGAAGAAGTGGCGGTTTTCGTCGTACTCGTCGATGGGCCGTTCGTAGGTTTGCACCTGCGAGCCACCCTGAACGGTCAGGCTTTGCTGGCGCGACCGCTGCTGGGCAGCCAGGAAAGTGGTGCGCAAGTGGCCGAATTTCAACTCGGTTTTGATGCCGAAAAGGTTCTGGGCGCCCTTGATGAGGTTGGAGCGCAGGGGCATCGATACGTTTCCGGCCTCGATATTCTGGATAATCTCATCCTCCGAGAAGTTCTTCGTATCGTAGTTCAGCTTCATCTGATTGTCAAAATCGAATGTCGCCTGGGTGTTATAGTTAAAATTGAGGTTCAGTTTTTCACCGATCTTGCCCGCCGCGCTCATGTTGATGTCCATGTCGAAGTCGAAGTTGCCGGTACGCTGCTGACGAAGGGTCAGAATGGGGTTCTGGATTTTCTGGTAATCGAATCCGAAGGTGAGGTTGATATTGCCCTGCGGGCGGATATCTACGGTGGAACTGCCAAAAAGGCGGTCGATAAGTGATGTCTTCACATCGAAGCGGGCAATGGGGTCTTCCACACCGCTCGAACTCCTGTCGCCGGAGAACGTAACCCCCTGCAAGCGGTCGAAATACTCTTGCTGCTGCTTGCGCTCGCGCCACTCCAGGTACTCATTAAAGGTCATGTAGGTCGGCGCCCGGTAGAATTCATCGCCGATCTTCTCGGTGATGATGTACATATTTGTTTCAGGGTCGTATTCCACCTGCTGCTCGATCACTTTCGGGTCATTCAGGTCGATCTGGTTGGGATTTCCGTTGAGGAAATTATCGAAGCGTTCCTGTAATGGCGGGAAGGTGTCCGGCGGGGCGATCAGCAACGATCCCGGTTGTTCATAGGCAGTAGCTACAGACGGCTTTTCTTCCGGGAAGAATATAGTCAGAATATTTTCGCGAACGCTTTTCTGGCTGGTGAAAGCAAACAAAGTGGCAAGCGAAAACAGGCCGGTTAGCGCAAGAAGGGTGTTCTTCTTCGTCATTTTCAAAAAAGCAGGTATGGATTTGTTCTAAAACAAGCGATTAATCCCGAACGATAAACCATTGATTGTCAGTGACAAAGCAACTATCGTTCGTTCAAAAATCTTGATGCCGTTAATCGGTTAAAAAACAGGCGAGTAGATGACGCGGAAACAGGAAGGCGGGTTGCCTGAGGGACAGGAGAGTTTCTGAGTCGATGCGTTCAGGCCAGTATTTTGAGCGCCTGCTTGATCAGATCTTCTACCTTCGTCAGGGTCGTATTGTCCTGCATGGCCTGGTTGAGCGCTTTCTGCACGGCAATGCGGTTAAAGCCCAGTGACACCAGCGCCGAAAGCGCCTCTTCCCGGACATTCTTGTCAATAGCCGGCAGTAATACGGCAAATCCGTCAGGGGCCTCCTTGGCCAGTTTGTTTTTCAGATCGAGAATGATCTGTTTGGCGGTTTTGGCGCCGATTCCTTTCACGCGTTGCAGCACATGCGCCTGCTCGCCGATGATGGCGGACCGCACCTCATCCACGGTCATGGAAGAGAGGATCAACTGCGCCGTTGTGGCGCCTACGCCCGTCACACCAATGAGTTGAACAAACATGTAGCGCTCGGTCTGCGTGGCAAAGCCAAACAAGGTATGTGCATCTTCGCGCACGATAAGATGGGTGTAAATGGTGACCTGCTCCTTGCCTTCCATCGCGGTATAGGTGCTGAGCGGAATATTCACATGATAACCCACACCCCCCACCTCCAGGGTGATAAAAGCGGGATTCCGGAAGGTAATTGCTCCTTTTAGATATGCATACATGGGGCAAAGGTAGGACAGTTAAGCAGCCTTTTTCTTCTTTGCTTTGGCCAATCCGTTGCCGGCAGCCTTCCCGGTTTGCGTCAGTCCGATAGCCAGGGCCAGCACTTCTTCCATTTTCGATACATAATGGAAGGTCAGGCCTTTGATGTATTCCTGTTCGATCTCGCCCACATGCTTCTGGTTTTCCTTGCAAAGGATCACTTCCCGGATGCCTGCCCGTTTTGCAGCCAGTATTTTTTCCTTGATGCCACCCACAGGCAATACCTTGCCCCGCAGGGTGATCTCGCCGGTCATGGCCAGATATGGCTTCAACGGGCGCTTGATAAACGCCGAGGAAATGGCGGAAAGCATGGTTACGCCTGCCGAAGGACCGTCTTTGGGTATGGCGCCTTCCGGAATATGCACGTGCACGTCGGTTTTGTCGAAGGCATCGGGGTCTATGCCAAACTGCTCCGCATGTGCCTTGATGTAACTCATAGCAGTGACGGCGCTTTCCTTCATCACATCGCCCAGGTTACCGGTAAGTTGCAGTTTTCCGTTGCCCTTGTTGAGGCTGACCTCGATGAACAGAATTTCCCCGCCAACGGCAGTCCAAGCGAGGCCAATGGCAACGCCGGGGGCCTGTTGTTCCTGGTACACCTCGGCGTCGAATTTTGTCGGACCGAGAATGTCGTGCAGGTGCTCGGGTTTGATGGCCAGTTCATAGGGTTCTTCCATGGCCACGCGTTTGGCCACGTAGCGCATGATGGAGCCGATTTCGCGGTTCAGGTTGCGCACCCCGCTTTCGGCGGTGTAACTCTGAATGGTTTTTACAAGGGTCTTATCGGCTATTTTAACTTGTGTGGGTTTCAGACCGTGCTCTTTCCGCTGCTCGGGAATAAGGTGGCGCTTGGCGATCTGCACTTTCTCTTCCAGCGAATAACCCGCCATTTCGATGATCTCCATGCGGTCGAGCAGGGCAGGCTGTATGGTCGAAAGGGAGTTTGCCGTGGCGATAAACAGCACCTTGGAAAGGTCATATTCCAGTTCCAGGTAGTTGTCGTAAAACGTCGTGTTCTGCTCCGGGTCGAGTACTTCGAGCAGTGCGGAGGAAGGGTCGCCGCGAAAATCCTTGCCCACCTTGTCGATCTCGTCGAGAATGAACACCGGATTGCCCGCCTTGGCTTTTTTCAGCGACTGCACGATGCGACCGGGCATGGCGCCGATATAGGTTTTGCGGTGACCGCGGATTTCGGCTTCGTCGTGCAGCCCGCCGAGGCTCATACGAACATACTTGCGCTTCAGGGCGCGGGCAATACTGTTGCCCAACGAAGTTTTACCCACTCCGGGAGGCCCGACAAGGCAAAGGATCGGGGCTTTCATGTCACCCTTGAGTTTCAATACTGCCAGGTGCTCCAGAATCCGTTCCTTGACTTTTTTCAGTCCGTAGTGATCCTTATCCAGCACATCTTTCACCCGTTTGAGGTCGAAATTGTCTTTGGTAAAGTCCAGCCACGGCAGGTCGAGCAGGGTCTCGAGATAGTTCAGGCCGATGGCGTATTCAGCCACCTGCGGGTTGACCCTGCGCAGTTTATTGATTTCCCTGGCAAATGTTTCCTGTACATTTTTGGGCCATTTTTTCTTGGTGGCCTTCCGGATCAGGTCGTTTATTTCTTCTTCCTGCGGGTTCTGTCCGAGTTCCTCCTGAATCGTTTTCAACTGCTGGCTCAGGAAATAATCGCGCTGCTGTTTTTCGATATCGGTGCGGACTTTTGCTTCGATCTGGTCTTTCAGTTCGAGCAGTTGCAGTTCGGCATCCATGTGGTGAAGGATGGTGCCGGCCTTCTCTTTCAGGTTGTTGATTTCGAGGATATCCTGCTTTTCATTGACCTTTATTCCGAGGTTGGAAGCGATAAAGTTCAGCAGGAAGTTGTCGTTGTTGATGTTCTTCAACATAACGACGGCCTCGGAAGGGATCTGGGGCGACAGTTCAATGATCTGTTTGGCAGCATCGCGCACGCTGCTGATCAGGGCGCGGAACTCCAGTTTATTTTTCGGCTGTTCGTATTCGATGGTGCTGATCTGGCCGATCATATACGGGTCTTCACTCAGCATTTCATCGAGGTGAAACCGTTTTCTGCCCTGCAAAATGGCGGTGGTAGAGCCATCCGGCATTTTCAGCAGTTTCAGGATACGGGCAATTGTGCCAATGCGATAGAGATCGCGCGTAGCGGGGTTTTCAATTTTTACGTCCCTTTGCGACAACACGCCGATATAGCGGTTGTCTTCATAGGCACGCTGTACGGCGCGGATGCTTTTGTCACGCCCAACGGTAATAGGTGTAACGATACCGGGGTACAGCACGGTATTTTTCAGGGGCAAAACAGGCAGGGTATCCGGAAATTCCTCACCCTGCTTTGCCTCATCATCGTCTTCCAGCGAGAAAAGCGGCACAAAGTCGGGCTCATCGTCCGACTGCTGTGGCATCAACCAGTTTTCAAACATACTCATAATCAGGAGGTTGCTAATTGTCTGCCTGTGGGCAGGATCTTCGGCAGTAATATGAAATGATTAAAGAATATAACAAGGCACTAAAATCGCTATCCTCTGCAAACATTCGGATTCCTGCTGAATAATTTATGGAAAAAGTAATTTATGTCAAACTGACAGCAAAAATGCAGATCAGGAAGGCAAATACCCAAGGGCAAATTATTTGCCACAGCCAAAATAAGGCGCTTTTGGCATGAGAAGACAAAAGATTGCGACAAAACGACAGATAATGCCGCTAAATAAAGACGGCTGCCTTCCGTGTTTGGAAGGCAGCCGTCAGGAGAAACTATACTAAACGTTACTTCGCTTATTGCACATCCCACCACAAGCGGGTGGAAAGCTTGTCCGAACCACCCAGGAGGGAAACTCCGCCCTGATAACCGGTTGCGTTTTGCGTTTGCTCGTTGGAAGGATACGTAAGGCGAAGGGGCGCGGGGCTGTTGCCCGTATCAAAAAGTGCTCCCTCAACCGGCGCCTCAATCTTCATGAAGTCGAGACGACGCCATTCAGACCAGCTTTGTACGCCCTGCATAAACATGGCCAGCCATTTCTGAACGCCGATTTTCTGCTTCCAGTCGCCCTGAGCAGTTGTGTAGCTCACGTCGGTTTGACCGATATAGTCGTTGATCGCCGTTGCGTCGGTGATGCCCCATTCGTTCATGGACGCCGTAATACCCGCATTGTACCATTCTTCTGCAGAACCGGGTACCATCCATCCGCGCTCATGCGCTTCGGCCAGGATAAAACAAACCTCGGAGTACGTCATGAGGATCATCGGCGCGCTGGCGGCCAATACATCCGTCGACCTGAAATCAGCCGCTCCGGCTACTGCCATAGCGCCGCTGGGCTGGCTGTAATCTTCGGGGACTTCACCGGCAGCCGTAGAGCTGGTTTGGCCGAACGGACGGCCAAAGTAGCCGCCACCGTTGACTTTTTCGTCAGCATAAACCGCAAGACGCGGATCATTGAGCGGCTTAAGGGTTTTGTCGATCAGGACATCGCTCAGGCAAAAGTCGGCGTTGCCGCGATTGATGCGGTCCTGGTTCAGCGGGTTATTGTTCGGCTGACCGTCGAGGTAGGTAAAATAGGCGTTGTCGCCGGTGCTGGTGAAAGCACCTGCTGCAGCCTGTTCCACGATCGATTTTGCCGTTTGCGGTTCCACATCAGACATACGCATACCGATACGGAGGCGAAGAGAATTGGCAAACCTTTTCCAGTGGGTCATATCACCGCTGTAGATGACATCCGAGCTACCGAAGCTGCCTTCGCTTTCATCTATCGCTGCAATGGCATCCTGCAGTTCGCGATCCAGTGCAAAATACACATCCTTCTGGCTATCGTACTTGGGTGTACGGTTTTCACTACCCAAAAGGGCTTCGCTGTAGGGTATGGGACCCCAGATATCGGTCATGTGGTGGTATACACACACTTTCAGGATGGCCGCAATTGCATTCTGGTTGTTCGCTTTCGGCGTTCCGGCCGCTGCACCGGCATTGTTAAGTTTGATGATCTCCTCGAGATCGCGCAGTGAACTGGAGTAGTAGGCTGCCCAGTAACTGTTGACGATACCGGTCCGGAAATTCCAGCGGCTTTCGTCGGTGTAGTTATTCTGAGCCCAGTATTCGGAAACAAGCAGGCCAAAGCGCGCGTTGAGCCACTCGTCCCAGATATCATCAGCCATGGCCTTTTCGGCGCTGGTGATCAGGAAGTCGACGGGCACCTCGCTGGGGTTATTCGGGTCAACGTTGATATCCCCGAAGTTTTTGCCGCAGGAGACCGAAATCAAAAGCCCCATTGCGACGAGTGCATATTTTATATTTTTCATAATCAATGGTTGTTTAATTTTCTGAAAGTCAGAATTTTAAAAGATCAGAAGCGGAGGCTTACATTGACGCCAATCGAACGTGTGCTGGGCAATGCGCCACCTTCAAGACCCTGAATATTGCCGCTGGAGATGGCAGAATCCGGATCAACGTTCGGAATGTTTTTGTGCAGGATGGCGAGGTTGCGACCTACCACGCTGACTTTTACGTCCTGTACGCCTGCGGCGCCCAGCCATCTTTTCGGCAGGGTGTAGCCAAGGCTCAGTTCACGCAGTTTGACGAAAGAGCCGTCGTATACGTCGGCAGCGCCGATAACATAGCCGCCATTGGCGAAGAAGTGATCCTGTGCGCCTATTGCCGTGGAATTGGAAACGCCGGTCGACTCATAAATTTCGTCGCCCGTTACATTCGGGTCGCCTTCATTGGCCACGATCAGGTTGCCGTCGTTGTCGTATGCAGCAACAACACCGTCGACGATAACACCGTCTTCGCGGATATTGCCTACTGCCGTTTCAGCGAACAGACCAGAGTATTTGCCCCAGGTGTTGGTCAGCGAGAAGATCTTGCCGCCTTTGCGGAAATCAACAAAGCCGCCGAGGGTAATACCTTTGAAGGTAAAGCTGGTCATCACGCCACCCGTCAGGTCGGGCAGTACGCTGCCGAGCGGAACCACGGTCGGAGTAGTCAGGTAAAAACCGCCTTCGTCAACCAGTTTGTTGCCGGCAGCATCGTAAATATAGTCGTAGCCGAGGATCGTGCCGAAGGACTGGCCTTCAAAAGCATTAAGCGAAACGGCAAACGGCGCATTGATGATCGGAATGTTTGTAAGAGTCGGGTCGTCGGCGTTGAGTTCGATGATCTTGTTGGTGTTCTTGCCTACATTAAACGTAATATCCCAGGAAAAGTCTTTCATGCGGATTGGCACGACGTTAAGCGATATCTCATAGCCTTTGTTTTCGATTTCCCCTGCATTGATGAACTGGCGGGTGTAACCCGTCGTCGGTGTAGTACCAAGCGGAATGATCTGGTTCAGCGTTTTTCCCGTGTAATACGTAGCGTCGATACCGATGCGGCTGTCGAAGAAACGCAGGTCGATACCGATCTCCTGAGACCGTGTCTCTTCCGGCTTCAGGTCCAGGTTGTTCAGTGTGTTGGGCACGGTAAACGACGGGTTGCTGCCGAAGTTATCGTTAGAACTGTAAACCGTCGAGATGACATAAGGATCAGCATCGCCGCCGACTTTGGCCCATCCGAGACGCAGTTTACCAAAGGTCAGGACGTTGCTCTTGAAAAATTCCGAGAACACAAAACTAAGCGATGCGGAGGGGTAGAAGTACGAGTTGTTGGCCTCCGGCAGTGTAGACGACCAGTCATTACGGCCGGTCAGGTCGAGATACAGCCACGATTTCCAGCCCAGGGTAAGTCCGCCGAAGATACTTTCCACTTCCCTTTGGTTCAGGGTGTTGAATACATCGGGGCGCTCGAGCGAGTTCTGTACGCGATACAAGCCGGGAACGTTCAGGCCGCCACGGGTGGAACCGTAGCTGCGGTTGAGGCTGGTCCAGCGCTTGTTGCCGCCCACAAAAGCGGTCACATTGAGTTGCTCGTTGAATACATACCGGTCGCCGCGCAGGATAACGTCGGCGTTGGTCTCGTCAAAACGGTACACATCTTCCGCATACATGGATGTGGCGATACTACCCACAGCGATACGCTCTTCGCGCTGTTCGTTGTAGAAGTCTTTCAACACGCGGCCGGTGAGGCTGAGCCAGTCGTTGAGTTTCCAGGTCATGCCCATATTGCCGAAAATACGGTTGCGGCTGTCGTTCTGAAAGTTTTCGTAACGCGTCCAGTACGGGTTGTCCCAATATTGCGGATTGGGGTTGGTAGCGCTGATACGGTTCCAGGTACGCTGGCTGCCGTCCGGATTCTTGTAGGCGCGCAGGTCGTCGATGACGAGTTCGCGGTGCCACCACTGGTTGAACATTTGAGCGACGTTGAGGCCATCGCCGTCGTAACCGGTGGATGAGCGGCCTACTGCGCTGTTACCAACATAGTTGACCCCTACGAATGCCTGGAGTTTTTCGGAAAGTTTGGCGTCGCCGTTAAAGCTTACCGTATTGCGCTTCAGGGTGCTGTTGGGGAAAATACCGCTTTGGTCGAGGCGGTTGTACGCCAGGCGAAATGTAGCCCGGTCGTTGCCGCCGTCAAGTGCAATGCCATTGCTCCAGGTGGAACCTCTTTCAAAGAAGTCTCTTGGGTTGTTCGGTGAAGCAGCCCAGGCGCGCGATTTGCCGAAGTGATCGGTATCCCAGGAATCCCAGGAGTTCCAGTCGCGGAAATAAAGGCCTTGCTGATTGGAGCCAAAGCCATTGTCGAAAGAATAGCGGTTCTGGCCCGAGCCGAATTTCAGATCGGCAAGGTGCTGAAAATGTTCGTCGGTGGAAATGTCGAATGCCGTACCAAAACTTTCATCGACGCCGTAGAACGGAACGAGGTCGAAAGACTGGTAGGTACCTACGACAGCACCACCGGAATTGTATGCCGTGTACGGGATTTTGTAGTAGCCCGAACCGTCGGCGTAACCGCGCGGGCGCAGGTCAACACCGCCGCCGTAGCGATTCTGGTAGTCAGGCAATACCAGGATGTCATCCGAAGTAAAGTTACTGGTTACCGTGACGCCAATGCCTTTGCGTGACTTGGCATTTCCTTTTTTTGTAGTGATCATGACCACACCGTTCATACCGCGCGAACCGTACAATGCGGCAGCAGCCTGGCCCTTGAGAACAGAGATATTCTCAATATCGTCGGGGTTGATGTCCTGGATGGTGTTGCCGTAATCGTAGCCACCACCACCGCGGCGCTGGTCGTTGGTGGTAAAGTTGGAGTTATCCATCGGCACACCGTCTACAACGAAAAGCGGCTGGTTTTCGCCATTGATCGAACGAACGCCACGAATGAGGATACGGCTGGAGCCGCCGAGGTTGCCCGAGCTGCCCACGACCTGAACCCCTGCGGCGCGGCCGGCAAGCTGGTTCACGATATTGGCATCCCGTACATTGGTGAGGTCGGCCCCATCGATTTTTTCAACAGCATAGCCCAGTGATTTTTCCGAGCGGTTGATGTTGAGGGCCGTGACAACTGTTTCTTCCAGTTGGATACCGGCTTTCATGACCACGTCAACTACGTTGGATGCGCCAAGCGTAATCTCCTGTGTGGCATAACCGGTGTAATTGACCACCAGAATAGTACCACCGGCCGGCACCTCAAGGGTATACCGGCCATTGACATCGGTGAATGTACCTACTCTGGAATCTTTAACGCGCACGGTGGCGCCAATGAGGGTTTCGCCGTCGTCGCCGGATACAGTACCGCTGACGACTCGCTGTGACAGGGCTATGCCTGCAACAGCTAAAACCAACCAAATGGTTGTTAGTAATCGCTTCATACGAAAATTTGTTTTGGTTATAGAAAAGCAAAAGATTACAATCGAAAAAGGCTAGCGGGGCCACTATTTCGAATAAAAATTAAAGAAAAAATGTCTTTTCAGGGCTTATTATGGCAAAGATAGTTATTTTTTCGACCTGCAATCATTCGCGGGGCAAGGCAAAACGCACACATAGTATTTAGAGCCTGTCTTCATAAGTACGACCCGCCTTCAAAATCAACTCCCGCTATGACACCCGGCTGTTACCTGTGCGACTGAAAAAGCGCCACTACAAAAAACAGCCGCCTTGCAAACACAGGGTTTGCAAGGCGGCAAGGTACAGGATTGTTTTCAGTCAGCCTTTATTACTGTACAGCAAGGTACCGCAGGGAATGCGCGGGATAAAAGTGTTCACTTTCAAAAAGGCTGCTGTTTACAATAGCACTGGCAGGTACGATTGTTCCGTCAGTAAGGGTAAGATCACATTCGATGAACAGATAATCGTTCACAGCCAGATCACCGAGTCCGATGCCGAGCCCCGACAGGATATCGTTGAGCGGAATGGAAAAGGCTGCTTGCGGATATTTGTCGTCGGATGGTATGACAAAAGCGCTGCCGGGGACCGTCGTCACGCGTACCCGTGGTCCGGTTTCCGTCTGGCGGGCATATACGTCGACCTGGCTCAGGCTGTTCAGATCGTCGGACAGGAAGGCCGCTTCAAATTCAAATTTTTCAGTGGACGGGTCGCCGCTCAGGCTGAATTTATCCACGGAGCCGCGATAGGAAATATCATTGAGGTTGTCAACGGCAGTTCCTCTCAGGGCAATGATAGAGCCTTTGGTGAGTTTGTCGATCTGCAGCGGATCCAGTTCAGAATCGGTGCAGGCAAAGCAAAAACACAGCAGGCCGAAAAGGAGCATTGCAATATTTTTCATGTCTAAAGACTTGTTTTTTAATGTTAAGATTTGGTGTGATCAATAAACGAAGTTATCTGGGTTGTTATCCCAGAATACTTTGTTGACCCCGGAAATATTCTTCTGCGTCGCCGAACTGTTCAGGTTGACGTAGTCGGCCGGGTAGATCAGCGAACGGACAAAATTGCCTGGGTTAGCTGCGCGGGTCGGCTGCATGTCGGAAGGCTTGCCCGTACGGCGATACATGTTGTAGGCTTCAATACCATTGCCCCACAGCGCGATATAGTATTCTTTCATGATCACGCCAAGTTTTTCGTCGTTGTTTGCCGCAGCGTCGTACAGGGCAGCTACGGCATCCTTATAGTCCATAATGGAAGGTTCCAGCGCAGCCGGAACGGTCTGGCCTTTTGCAGCGCCGAATGCGCGTACACGTGCAATGGATTTGTCCACCCCTGAAAGCATGAGCGCTTTTGCGTCGCCCGTCGTGCCAAGTGTCAGGGCAGCCTCTGCTTTGAGAAAATCTGTGTAGCTGGCCATCCAAATCGGTTCGATACCGGCGCCATTGGCGCCCTGGCCTTGTATGGCGAGGCCCTGATAGTTCGGATCGTCCGGATTCACGTCGACACGACCACCAGCCGGGTAAACGCCGAAGCACGTCAGCGCGCGGCCATCCGGCGGAATACCGTCGTTGTTGCCGTGGTCGCGGCCAAAGAAACCGGGGTCGAATGCACACCAGGCCTGGTTGGGGCCGTAGTGGCTCGGACGCGGGCTGATGATGCAGGGGATGGATTCGGGCTCGTCGGCAAGGGCCGTGGCGATGCTGCCTACCTGGCGGTAGAAATAGTATCTCCAGCGGGGATCTTCCACACCTTTCTGCTTGTAGCTCACGAGCATGTAGTAGTTGCTCAGGTAGCCGTCGGCATTACCGCCGGTACCGGGCTGGTACATCTGGCGGTACAGCGGGTGGCGCGAACGTGCCGGCACGTCGGCGGTAGCATACTTATAGGTAAACTCTTCCGCATCGGTATCGATCAGGTCTTTGCCGAGCAGTTCTTCGATCTTGGCCTTGGCGCCCGAATCGGTCAACCGAAGGTTCAGGTATGCCTTGAGCTTCAATGTATTGGCCAAGGCGGTCCATTTGGCGGCATTTCCTCCGAAATACACGTCGCGTGTGAGGCTTCCGGTAGCCGTTTGGCCCAACAGTGCAATGGCCTCATCCAGAATGGTAATGGCGGCAGCATAGATGGACTGACCGGAGTCGGTGCCCGGGTTGAAGCCTTCTGCGCCGAGTGAACCTTTCAACGCCTGGCTGTAGGGAACATCATTGAACAGGTCGACCAGGGTGAGCAGCACATAAGCTTTCAGTACGCGAGCCGATCCGGAGTGTACGGTAAGGCCGGTACCGTCGGTGCGGCTCAGCAGGGTTTCGATCTGGATCAGTACGTCCTGATAGGCGCGGTTCCAGATATCATTATGCGTCTGCGGCTGGTATGCGCGTTCGTATACGTCGCCGCCGGTCATGGCAACCATGCGCGACAGCTCCATGGAAGGCACATTGGCTTCCGCCACGAAATCGCCGAAATCCAGCTGGATTTTGTTCATTAACAGGTTCACGTCGAGATTGCCGACGCCAACTTCGTTAGGGTTTTCCAGATTTTCCTCCAGGTCGGTTATACCGCACGACCCGGCGACAAACAGAAAAACCAGGCAGGATAGTTTCAATATATTTTTCATAACGATGGATGTTGCTTTGTTTAGAAGTTAACTTTCAGGTTTACGCCGTAACGCTTGGCCGACGGGCCACCGAGGAAGTCGAAGCCCAAACCGTTGCTGGTACCAAATGCGGTGCGATCCGGGTCGACCTTTGAGTATTTCGGCGTATTGTAGGCGCGGAACCAAAGGTTGTTGCCAATAGCCGAGATGGTAACATTCTCGACAAATGAGTTGCGCAGCCAGCGTGTCGGCAGCGTGTAGGTCACCGACAATTCGCGCAGGCGCAGGCGTGTGCCGTCAAAAATACCGCGGTCGTCTGGTCCGCCGCCGATAATGGTGTTGGCGAAAAATACGCCGGATGCAGGCTGCGGGATATTGTTGGGCTCGCCGGTTTCTTCCAGAACGCCCGGGAGAATAACCGGTAGTTCGGGGTTGAAGTCTTCGAGTTCCTTTGCTACGCCGCGGCCGATAAGCGCACCGGCAGAGAACGAATAGATATCCCCACCCTTGACGAAATCGAGTTGACCGCCGATAGTCAGGCTTTTGAACAACACAAAATCACTGAAGCCGGAAATCATGTAGTCCGGGTTCGGGTCGCCGATGATGTCGATTTCCGACGACAGTTTATAGTCGCCGTTAGAGGTGATCAGCAGTTCGCCCGTACGGCCGTCTGCACCGTTGCGCACGGCATAGGTACCCTGAATAACACCGTAAGGCTGGCCTTCGATGGCAAAGTTGCCAAGGTTGGTAAAGCCGCTGATAAGAATCTCTTTCGATCCTTCCGGGAGTTTTTCCACTTTCGACTTGTTCTTGGTGTAGTTGGCACGCAGGTTCCATGTAAAGTTTTCCAGGCGTACCGGGGTAAGGGAAATGCCCAGTTCGATACCCTTGTTGGAAATAGTACCTGCGTTAATGGTCGTTTCGTCAAAGCCGGTAGAGGGATCGAGTGTACGGCCGACGATCTGGTCTTCTGCCGTACGGTCGTAAACGGAAAGGTCGATTCCGAAACGGTTGCTGAACATGCGAAGGTCAAGACCAAATTCGAGTTCTTTCTGCAACTCGGGCTTCAGATCCGGGTTAGCCAGCAAGCCGGGAAGGCTGAGTGTAATCACGTTGCCGAGGTTGTCGACCGATGCGTTGGACGCCAGCGTCAGGTACGGGCGGGTGCGGTACGGCGTGGCGAAGTTGGCAGATGTGCCGTAGCCGACGCGCAATTTCAGGAAATTGAGGGTCTTGGACTCGAGTCCTTCAAACGCCTGCGTCGGAATAAACGACAGACTGAAGCCCGGATAGAACAGGCTGCGGTATTCTTTTTCGTGTGTGGACGCCCAGTCGTTGCGGCCCTGCACGTTCAGGTACAAGTAATTTCTGTAACCCAGCGTCACGTCGCCAAAAGCGCCGAGAATAATCTGTTTTTGCCTGTAGTTCAGGTTGTTGCCGCGAAGATCCCGGTCGTTGTTGTCGATAAAATTGCGGTGCTCCAGCAGGCCGAATACGACCTGGTTGGTGCTTTCCAGACCAGTCTGGCTGTAAGTATCCTGACGGCCGTTTACCCCGATATTCGCCGTGAAGTCGATATCGTTGGTGATGTTTTTGCCACCCGACAGGATGATGGAGTGGTCATAAATCGAATTGCGGCCGCTGGTGGTGCGGTACAGACCCGTTGCAAAGGCCGTAAGGGTGGATGGGAAGCCCGATGCGCCGCGGTTCACCCAGTACTCCTGGTCTTCGTTGTAGTTGTCGATACCGATGCGGTAGGCGAGTTTGAGCCAGTTCATCAGCGCATAATCCACGCGCATTACGCTCAGGAATCGGTCGGTATAGTTGCCCTGGCGTGAATTTTCAAGCAGCCAGCGCGGGTTGGTGATGTCGCCGCCGTTGCGGTAGTACACGGGAGCGCCAGTTACCGGGTTTTGGTATGGCCAGCCCATGAGGTCGATATTGCGCGGCACATAAAAAAGGTTGGCAAAAACGGAGGGACCTCCGTTGGAGTTACTTCCAAGACCTGCGCCCACGGTCGGGGTTTTGAAGTCCGTTTTTACATAGGAGAAATTACCCGTGAACGTAATCTTTTTCGTCAGGTTGGCAATACCGCCGATGCTGAAATTGTAACGGGTCAGGTCATTGTTCTTGATATAGCCCTCTTCACCCGTACGGCCGAAGCTAACGTTGAAACTACCGATATCGCCGCTGACGCCGGCATTGAACGACGTAGTCAGCGAGTTTCCGGTCTGGAAGAAATCCTTTACGTTGTTCGGATAGGCGCGCGGGATGTATGGATCATTGTCGCCCGCTGCGCCTGCCGCCTGCTGGAACTCCGGATACTCCGGGAACAGGTTGCGGTGCTCCCAATAGGGGTGGCGCGGTGCGTTCGCCGGGCGTTCGCCGGTAAATACAGAACCCCAGTTGGAGAAAAACTCACCGTAGTCGCCATCGAAACCGTTGCCCCATTTGTTCTGGTATTCCGGTACGTATGCCTGTATCTGGTGGTACGACTGGCTGAAGGAGGCCGTGAATCGCTTTCTGGAACCTGCGCCGGTTTTGGTTGTCACCAGGATGACACCGTTGCGGCCCTGTGAGCCGTAGAGTGTGGTGGCGCTGAGACCGCGCAGAATGCTGATGCTGGCGATGTTGTTCGGATCGATGTCGAGGTTGCGCGTAGGCGTTACGTTACCATCATTGAAGTTGTTGTTCTCGTTGGCACTGGTATTGATCGGCACGCCGTCGACAATCCACAGCGGCTGTGAATTACCGGAAATGGTGCTGGTACCCCGAATATTGATCTTGGTACCCGAGCCCGCGAGGCCGGAAGCATTCACGATGTTCACGCCGGGAGCGCGGCCGATGAGTGCGCGTGCAACGTCTGTCTCGGGCTTTTCAGCGATGTCCTGTGCATTCACGACAGTAGCCGCATAGCCCAGGGCTTTTTTATCGCGTTTGATACCCAAAGCAGTCACGACGATCTCCTGCAGTGCTTCCGCGCTTTCGGAGATCACCACGTCCAGAACGTTGGAAACTGGATCGAGGGTCACTTCTTTTCTCTGAAAACCGGTATAACTGAACACCAACACGTCTTTCCCTTCGGAAACGATGATCGAGTAGTTGCCGTTGGTATTCGTGGTTGTACCAATGGAAGCGCCTTTTACCACAATGGTGGCGCCAATCATCGGCTCGCCGGAATCGTCGGTCACCCTACCGGTAATGGTCCTCTGTGCCAGGGCTAGCCCTGCTGAAAAGCACAAGAAGAAAAATGCGAGTGCGATTTTTTTCATGATGAAAATTGATTTGGTTACAGAAAATAGGAATGATTGACAAATTAAATGATCAGGTATATGCAAAGCAGCCCCGCCGGATGGTAACAGCGAGGTGGTTCAACATCAAATTTTGTAAACGGGAAGTCCGGATAAAAAAGAATTGAACGCCGGAACATCAATAATTCCGGAGTATTCGATACCGGAAATCGGGGGGCCAATGAGCATTGGCAGGCGGATATGCTGCTCCATAAAGGAAGGCAGGATAACGCACGCAGACCCCGTCAACCTTGCGGTTGCCGAAATTGCATTCATACGAAAGTTTGATTTAGTTAATGTTATGCGATTAAAGAGAAAATTCTGGTCAAAAAGCAGGCATTTAAGGCTATTGGCAGCGGGGGAATATTTGCACGATCCACCCATTTGCCAAAGCAATACCCTTGAATGACCCAGCAAATGTATTCAAAGTTTGAGTACAATGATAAATGAAAAATTTATTCCGGTTGAAATATTTTTCCAACGTCAACTTGCCAATACCGTGAACAAGCCAAGAAAAAAGGGCCGCCTGTAACTTGTACAGGCGACCCTCAGGGTATTCGACATTACACTTAGGTATCGATATTATTCATCCCACCAAACGGGCTTCAGCACATCGGTAATGGACGGTCTGGGCGCGTTGGTATTGTACAGCCGCTCGTTTTGCGGCGTCGGCAGGCGACGTGGAATTCCCGCTACCACGCCATTTGGGTTTGGCATGAGTTGCGGAATGCCGGTGCGACGCCAGTCGTTGTAAGCTTCGAATTGCGTGAACAACGCAACGTACTTATGCGTCATGATCTTCTCCAGGGTGATCGTTGCATCGGTCTCGCTGGCCTGTGCCGTCTCGTAGGCCGCAGGTACCGGTGCTCCGGTCACCTGGGCAACATGCGCCTTGATCGCTTCGTTGTGCGCATTTGCAGCGCGCATTTTGTCGTTTGCACGGAATGCCGCCTCTGCTTCAATGAATTTTGCCTCCACATACGACACCAGGGGAGCCGGCGAAGTGGCCGAAGCAAAATAGGAACCTACATCAGAGGAGGTTGTTACGGTGGTGCCCAGCGGTGTGCCGCTTATGTCACCATTTACATCCTCCGTAGCGTAAAACGGCAGGCGCGGATCGTCGATAGCCTTTAGCAGGTTAACAAATCCTTCTCCCATTTTTATGTAGTCGGCGCGATCGTTCTGGAAAGCAAACCACTGGTTGAGCGAGTTACCGTCGCCCGGGAAAATAGCATTGCAGTCACTGGCAGGGCTGGAGAGTCCTGCAGCAAATGCATTGTCCAGGTCGGCCAGCGCGCGGGTAGCCGATCCGGCCGGGTCGCGTTTGCTGAGCCGGTTTTCATACCGCGCTTTCAGGATATGCGCGGTAATGATCCAGTTCGTTACGTCGCCATTGAAGATCAGGTCGTCGGATCCCGGCAGGATGATATTGTCATCTGCGGATTTCGACAGGTCGGCGATGGCGCCGGTCAGCAATTGCTGGATGTCCTGGTAAACAACCTCCTGCGCATCATAGCCCGGGTTGAAAAATGCCTCGCCATCCAAACCTTCACCTGCCTCGCGGTTGGGGATATCGCCCCAAAGGTCGGTTGTGAGTGCAAGGTTCATCGCTTTCAGGATTTTACCGATCCCGCTATAATGGGGGTTCGATGCGCCTGCCAGATCGATGAGTATGTTGCAGTCCGTGATGGCGGAGTAATGCGACGCCCATTCATTGTTGTTGTCGCCTTCCAGCACGGAGTAGTTGGCAATATCTTCATATTGTGCCTGTGCACCGGCACATTGCTGCGTCATAATGGTGGCAAAACGGGCAAACTGGCCGGAATAGTGGGCAAATGTGGACACCTCGATTACCGTGGTCAACAATGCCGGGTTGGTTTCAGTCGGGGAGTTCGGGGAGGTTTCGTAGCCGTCGACAAACTTGCTGCACGACGCGCTGCCCAACAGGAGCAGGAGGGTTAATATTCCTGCGCTGAATATATTTTTCATAATGTGTCTGTATTTGAAAGTTAGAAGCTGAGGTTAAGACCAACGATGTACGATTTCGTGCTTGGCATATTGAAGTAGTCAAAACCGCCCACGTTCGAGCCGGCGCCTGTAAGGGATGTCTCGGGATCAACGCCGGTATAGTCGGTGCTGAGCCAGAGGTTGCGTCCTGTAACATAAACATTGACGCCCTTCACGTATTTGTTGCCGCGCATCGGAATGGTGTAACCGAGTTGCAGTTCGCGAAGACGTACCCAGGAGCCGTCCTGAACGGTCTGTTCAACGGCGGCAGAGCCGGAGTCGCCAACATAGTTGGAGAAATAGGAGTTGGCAGATATCTCGATATCGTTCGGAGTGCCGTCGGAGATCGGGTTGCCATTGTCGTCGGTGCCGGTAATCTTAACACCCGAAATTACATAGGTCTTGTTCCGGTCTGCAGAGGCCTGCGTCCGGCCCAGGCGGTTCAGACGTGCGAATGTACCGTTCCAGAGGTCGCCGCCCTGGCGAATATCGAACAGCGCATTAATGCTGACGCCATAGATTTCGAACATGTTGCGAACACCTGCCGTCCAGTCGGGGTAGGGATTGCCTACGTTGCCGCGCTGCGGATCGATTTGTGGCAAACCGTTGGCCCTAATCAGCAACTGGCCGTCGGGCGTACGCGCCCATTTTGTAGCGTACAGTGCGCCGTAAGGCTGGCCCACGATAGCAAACGAACCGATGGATGCAAAAGCCGTTTCGATGTTGATCTCATCCACGCCATCGGCGAGTTTGGTCACCTCGTTACGGTTGCGCGTGAAGTTGCCTTCAATGCTCCATTTAAAGTTCTTCTTCGATATCGGGTGGAAGCCGAGTTCAATTTCCCAGCCCTTGTTCTCCATCGCGCCGATGTTGGTATAGATTTCCTCAAAACCGGTGCTCGGCGCCAGCGGGCGCAATACCAGCAGGTTGGAACTCTTACTGATGTAGTAGTTCACATCCAGATCGATCATGTTGTTCAGGAACTTGAGGTTCACACCGGCTTCATACGTGGTGTTCAACTCGGGTTCCAGGTCTGCATTGCCCAGGCGGCTGCTCAGGCTGAAGCCGTTCTGACCGCCATAGGGGAAGCCCAGACCGTCGGTAAAGCCATCTGTAATAAAAGGCGCTACGAAGTAGGTACGCGTGCGATACGGCGCCGGCTCGATACCGGCCTTGGCATAGCTCAGGCGTACTTTACCAAACGAGAGTCCACGGTTGTTGGAGCCCAGTATTTCCGTGAATACCCATGACAGGTTGGCAGAGGGGTAGAAAAAGCCCTTCTTGCGCGCATCTGCACCAAACGTAGAAGCCCAGTCATTACGGCCCGTAAGGTTGAGGTACAGCTGGTTGGCATACGACAGGTTCAGGTCGCCGAAAATACCGGCAATACGTTTCTCAACGGTAGTCTGGCTGTTGTACAGATCAGATGCATTGCTCAGGTTGTAGAAGCCCGGAACGGCAAGGTTGCGGCCGCGGGAGAAGGCATCGTCGTCGCGACGGGTGTTCAGGTTGGTACCCAGGGTAAAGGTCACTCCGACGGGGCCGTTCAGTTGCGGCTTGAAGGCAGCAAACAGGTCGGTATTTACCTCCAGACGGTTCTTGACGTTTTCCCAAACCTCGCCTACCGGCGAAGGCGGATCCTGTGCACCTACGGCAAAAATCTGCTTGCGGCTGTCCGAATAAGCGTCAGCGCCCATGCGGGCAGTCAGGTCGAGCCAGCTGGCAACCGTCAGCGTGCCGGCAATATTACCCGTGATGCGATCTACATCGCCGGTCAGCGGGTTGTTGTAAGCCGACCACAGGGGGTTGTCGTAAGCGCTGAAATAGGTCCAGGACAGTCCGTCGCGGGTATCGTAACCGTTGGCGCCGGGGCCACCGAGGATGTCGAAACTGGTCGGCATACGGGTCAGGCCGAGCATGACACCCGACAGGTTACTGCCGTTCTGAGCCTTGGTATCCTTGGTGTTTGCATAGGCGGCCGTACCGGAAAGTTTGAAACGACCGTGTGTGGATTCGGCGGTAAGCCTGAAGGAATTGCGGTTGAGTTTTGTGTTCGGTACAATACCTGTCTGGTTAGAGTTGCCGTACGACAAACGCAGCGTCGTGCTTTCATTACCCATGGAAACGGAAATATTGTTGTTCCAGGTAACGCCTCTATCAAAATAGGTGTCGAGATTGTCATAGGCGCGCGCCACTTCGGGAATCCCGTCGGTACCGATGCGCGGTCCCCAGCTATTGGGTGTATTTCCAGCATAGGTTCCGGCATCGCTCGTAAGCGATCCGCCGCCATTGCCCTGGCCATATAACATCTGCAATTCGGGAAGTTTGTTCACCTCATCAAAGGCTACACTGGAGCTGACGTTTACCGACAAGCCCTTCTGACCCTTCTTGGTCGTGATCAGCAGCACCCCGTTGGCAGCACGTGTGCCGTACAGGGCCGCGGCGGCCGGACCTTTCAGGATGTTGACGCTTTCCACGTCGGCCGGATTAAGGTCGAGTGCGCGGTTACTGTTGTTTACCCCGTTCAGGTTGGCGTTGAAAGGATAATCGCCGGCAACCGAACCCAGTGTCTGGTTGTCGTAAGGCACCCCGTCGACGACGATAAGCGGCTGGTTTTCACCGGTGAAGGTGGCATTGCCGCGAATCAGAATCTTGGAAGAAGCGCCAGGTGTGCCACCGGAGCCAATTACCTGCACGCCGGATGACTTGGCGGCGAGGCCCTGAATTACGTTAACCTCACCCGAGCGGGTAAGTTCATCGCCTTTTACACTGGTTACCCCATAGCCCAGCGACTTCTCTTCGCGGGAAATGCCAAGAGCGGTCACCACGGCTTCAGACAAAACCTGGCCGGAAACCATTACGACATCCACAACATTGGATGCCTGGAGCGTAATTTCCTGGGTGGCATACCCGGTGTAGGAGAACGTAAGCACATTAGAGCCCGCCGGTACGTCGAGGGTATACCGACCATTTGCATCGGTGAGCGCACCGATCCGGGAGTCTTTTACGCGCACGGTTGCGCCGACCAGCGTTTCCCCATCATCACCCGACACGGTACCGGAGACGACGCGTTGCGCCAGAGCAAGCCCTACTGCCATGAGTAGCAGACCTGCTGTAAGGAGAATTTTTTTCATACGAACAGAGATTTGTGAATTAAATGATTGAATGTTATTAAAAGAAAAGAATGGGGTGGGTGAACTGCGGAATGTGATATAGCAAGCAGAGTATGGGCAGTCCCCACATACTGCATACTTAATAAGTACATATGAAAGATTGTCCCCGTTTAGACAAAAGCTGAGAAGGCAACACCAAACGACAGTTTCAGAGGACCAAATGGGAGGTGAAAATTTTCGCGGGGCTCCATCGGGCAACAGCCGGAGCAGCAATGTCGCCTCGTTGTTTTTGTTGATTCCATCGACGGTTCGCGGCGGTTTGTAAAACATTCCTGCGGGTATCGTAGTTTTGTCGCGACAACCGCTAACACATGGACCATCAGAACCTGGCTGATCTTCGCCGCAGTTACGCCCTGGAATCGCTCTCCAAAAATGATGTTTCACCCGATCCGATCGTTCAGTTCGGTCATTGGTTCCGGGAGGCACTGAACAGCGACCTTCCCGAACCCAACGCCATGACACTTGCTACCGCAACCCGCGACGGGAAGCCTTCGGCGCGTACAGTTTTATTAAAAGGCTTTGATGATCAGGGCTTTGTGTTTTACACCAATTACGAAAGCCGCAAAGGCCGGGAACTAGCCGAGAACCCAAATGTTGCCTTGCTGTTTGCATGGCTGGAACTGGAACGGCAGATCAGGATAGAGGGTACTGTTGAAAAAGTAAGCCGGGAAGAGTCGCTGCGCTATTTTCAGAGCCGGCCGAAAGGCAGTCAGATCGGCGCCTGGGCCAGTCCGCAAAGCCGGGTAATCGAGCGCCGCGAAGTGCTGGAAAAAAAGGTGGATGCCCTGCTGATCGATTACGCGCAGTCCGACGTGCTGCCGTTGCCCCCATTCTGGGGCGGCTACCGGGTCCGGCCCCTGGCCATAGAGTTTTGGCAGGGCCGGGAAAGCCGCCTGCACGACCGGATTTGTTATACCAAAGTTTCCGACACCTGGCAGATTACGCGCCTGGCGCCCTGACGTATGCCCGTAGAAACCCTGCTGCGATCGAACAAGACACGTGCCCGGTTGGCGGTGGCGGTGTTGACCACCATTGTTTTTATCTCCCAAACGGCTGCGTTTGAACGCGAACTACTGGAAAGCCGGAACAGCATGGATATCCTGGAGCATTTGGTGTAAGGATTGATTGTCCGGAGCATCAAAAAAGCGGGAGCGATCCCGCAAAGGATTCGCTCCCGCTACATGTGCAACCGGCATATAAACTGCCGATGCTAACTGCTTGTTGAATTAAGGGTTTGGAATACGCAGCACTTGCCCTACCTCAATCAAATCAGGGTTTTTCAGTTGATCGCGGTTGGCATCGAAGATCTGCTTGTATTTCATCATATCGTCGTAGTAATGCTTGGCGATCTTGCTCAGGCTCTCGCCTTTGGTCACCGTATGCATGGCATACACATCGGGATTAGCGATCTGGATATCGGCTACGATGTCAGTCGGGTGCGAACCACCAACAGCTTTGATGGCATCCCACAGCTGATCTTTTTCGTGACCGTATTGCACCGTGCCCCATACGCGAAGAATACCGTTTTGCTCTTCTACGCGGCCATTCTGAACGCCCAGTTGTTCGCCCAGGCTGAGCACGTTTGCATATTTGTCTTTTACTGCCATAGTTGGTTTAAAAGTTTAGTAAGGTGAATGATGTTAAAATTTTGCCGTATTAAACAGACGGCGAAAGTTACGACTTAAAGGAAGGTTTTCCAGAGATACTGCAGTGACTTCGTGTTAAATTCACAAAAAAATGGCTAAACACGTCCAAAATCCCCCTGCGGGCCTAAAGACGCGCGCAAGAGATAAGGTCACATGCTTTTATATTTTTTAATCACACAAACCGACAAAAAAGCCATTGGGACGGAACAACAGTATCTCGCCGTCCGTCATTTGTACAGCCCATGCACCGTTCCATTTGCGGACGACCTTGTTGATGCCCGCATCATGGTGACTGGTCCTGATATACTCGCGAGCCGGTTGGGGCAACATCGACGGCCGCGCTTCGCGTCCGGCCATACAACGCCGGTCTGCCCCGTCCAGTCCATCGCATTCGCGGATAAATGATCCGTCCCGGTTGAACAACAGGATGACGCCGTTGGTCAGTTCGACGGCAAAAAGGCGTCCGCGTTTGTCGACCACGGTTTTTGCCGTCGCATCGGGATAATGTGCAGCGACATAATCACCTACTGCGGCAGGCAAGGCATCAAAAACGATCGCATCGCCGCGCATGCAGCGGTCTCCGGCAGGTCCGTAACCGCGGCCGGTGCGCTGGTGCGGGCGGCGGCACAGAAACGCGCCACGCTCATCAAAATAAAGTTCCTGACCGTCGCCAAGCCATATTTCGTACCCTTCACCGGGGGCATGGCAGGCATCTTCAATGCCAAATGGTGCGCCGTTCCGTTCAACATAATCTGTGATTTCCGAAGGAAGCAGGTCGACCTGTACCGGCGATTTTAGGCGACTGTTGGCAATAGCGTCGGCACTGGCCAGGGCGTTGTCGGCGCTGTCTTGCCGGCAGCCGAAGAACAGTGTGATAACGGCAAACAGAAGGGTGTAACCTATCTTTTTCATGACTTGAATTTTGAGCGAAAATAGTCGAAAATTCCGAAAATGACAAGCCCTTCCCGGTCAAACGGCCGCAAGCGAGGTTACAGAAGTACCCTGAGACCCAAATTCAGTCCGACATAACTTTCCCGCACCCAAACGGAATAACTGCTGCCACTGTCGAAAATAAAAGGGACCTGGCCGGAAAGTATCACGCTCAGCAATTGGCCGGGGCGGTAAATAGCCCCGAGGCTGCCGTAAAGTTGCTGGTTGGCCTTCAGGACAGACGCGCCTTTGAACGACTGCTGGAACGTGAGGTTGTACGACATACCTCCCAACAGGTACCACTTCTCTCCGATTTCAAAGATCAGGTAGCCACTTGCGGAAGGTACCAGCAGGGTCCGTGTATTCTCGTCATTGCGGAAATAGGTCCTGAAATCGCCCTGCACCTGGCCTAACAACATTGGCCCGAGCCGTTCGATAAAAAGTGCATTCAGGTAGGCCACAGGGCGTTGCGCAAAAAGGTTGAGCCGCTTTTCCGGGGTATTGGCAATGGGGTGGTTGTACCCGCCGCGCAGGGTCAGTTCGGGCAGACCGGCAAACGGCATGCCCCGCACCTGTACGCCGATATACGATACGCCGTTATAGGTCGTGCCGCTTTCGGGAAAGGCATTGCCATATACCCTGAAGGGCGTGCTTCTGGCCTGGTCGTCGAGCCGTACGCGGGTGTAATATATCTCGGCGCCCAGGTCCCACCTGCCGCTTTTGGAAAATCCGTGCAGCACGCGAAGTATATGATCTGCGCGGGAAAAGCGCGCCCGATTGGTGATTCGCGTCGCTTCGATGCTGCCGTCGAACTCGTTTTGAGCGATCCAAAAGGAGTTGATGCTGTTGATCAGGTTGATTTCCGTGGCGTCCTTAGGCAAAATAGCCGAGGAAGCGCCGGTGTACAGATTGGGGCGATCGTCATCCTGTGCCTGGAGATGCAAGGTGCTGACCAGCAACAGGCAAGCCACCGAAAGACGTATGAAAGGGCCGAAGTGGAGATGGTACATCATGGCGAAGGGTTTGGGATGATTTAGAGGACTAACTGGAAAGCCACCAATTGCTTGCCGGTTTTTTTCGAAGTCAGAAGCATCAGGTGTCCCGTTGTGGGAGGGTCGTTCAAATTCTGCGGTGTCATGTCACAGTTTATATCAGGGCAATCCACGTAACCGCGTTTGTTGACATAAACCGTATTGTTGATATCGATGAACTCACCGGTGTATTCTTCGACCTCTCCGGTAGTCTGGCTCCGGTCTATAAAAACATTGATGTGACTCTCCTTTTTGACCGGGTCATATTCAATTCTTCCGCCCATCCGGTTCATGGCATACGGAAGGTGCGAGGTATTAAAATCGCGGAGGCACCAGCAGGTAGCCTGTTCGAAGCTGCTGTCGGGATTGATGAGTGCGGTAGGCTTGCCGT
Organism: uncultured Bacteroidota bacterium; assembly: GCA_937861115.1. Classification (GTDB taxonomy): domain Bacteria; phylum Bacteroidota; class Bacteroidia; order Chitinophagales; family Saprospiraceae; genus M3007. Next base: position 36,962 of record CALMBD010000194.1, read on the forward strand.
CGGCATCCTTGTACATGATGAACCACAGGCAGTATCCGGGGTCTTCCGGGCTAAGCCAGGCATTGTCGACGCTTGCGGGAAACGAGATCGGGATGCTTGGAATTACGATTTCGGGCGGAATAGGTGGTGCATAATTGGCAAGGTTGTTAAAATAGCCTTCCGGAACGATTTGAAAATCATCGATGACAAAAACATCGAGGCAATCAGGGTCTTCAATTTTAATTTCTTGCGGTCCGGGCGCCAACGCTTCTTTATCCGGCACTGTGACGATCAGTCCAACGCCATCCTTGAATTCAGATGCGGCGGGCACCCCTCCGATAAACACCTTCCGGCCGATCAGCGAAGTGAGCGGGTTGGCGGTTATGACGAACTGGTAGTTGTTGTAGACGTCTTTAGTATTGATTCCTATGCCCTGAATAGATTTGCAATCGGGATTGCAGGCGGTAAAGGCGACCATAATCAGGGTCATGGCAGCCATGAAGGATAATGCTTTCATCATGAATTGGATATTTATGGGTGATCAGATATTATTTGACAGGGCGCTTATGGCGCGCTGTATTTTTTTATCCAGTTCCAGGATAGCCGCGCTCAGGGCGGGCAGATTTTCCTCGGCGGCATTTTTCGAGTCTTTTTGTGCGCTTGTCCGGCCGACCTGCCCTCCCGCATAACTCTGAATAGGGTCGATTACTTTCCGGTGAACGGGAAGCACATTGCTCTCATGCACCGTTTTCAGGAGGTAATCATAGGTATCCTCCAGTTGTTCCGCTGCTTCGGGGTTATTCCAATATTGCCGGACGCCCAGGATATTACCCTTGTAATTCCGGAGGATCGTCTCGCGCATTTCGTTGTAGGCATTGGTCGTCCGGTCTAATTCGGCGATTGCCCCGTTGCTCTTGAAATAATTGGGCAGGCGGCGGGGCATGAGCCGGTCACGCAGGTCTTTCACCCGGTCGGCGTATTCCAGCAGGTCGGCCGAAACCTGGTCATAATACGCCTGTTGCTTCAGAAACCGCTTTTCGAGTGCCTCGCTCAGGGCAGATACGAGCATAGTGATGGAATCTCGCAACACTTTTATCTGTGCGTCTTTGGCCCTGATCTCCGCGTCATGGCTCTCCCTGGTTTCCTGCGCAGCCTGCTCCATACGCGCGATGGTATTTTCAAAATGGATGATGGTATCGAGCAGGGTTCGGTGCATTTCCATCAACTGGCGCTGGCTGAGTTTTTTTTCTTTTTCCAGTTTTTTGATGCGGATGTCGAGGGCGTCGACCTGCTGCAACAGTTTTTTGTTTTGCTGACTGCAAAGCACGATCTCCAGATGGCCGGAAGGGGGCACGACGACAAGCCCGGAAGGCGGGGCGATCATTTTACCCGGCGAGTCTTCCACAATTACCGTCACATAGTCTTTGTCGGGCGGAAAGGCGATCTCAAATGAGCCTTTATCGTCGGTGATGGTATAGGAAAACCCGGGAATTTTGACGTGCACATTCGCGACACCTTTTGTCGTGCCACTGACTGTTTCGACCACCCGGCCCAGAAGCATGCGCCCTTCGTCCGTTTGGGATCGGGCGGCCAACGGCAAAAGGCAAAACAAAATCGGAATGGTTAGATGGTGTTTCATGGCTTGGTTTTTTTGCAACTGATCTACCTGTACGTGATTCCTTTTTTCAGTATGGTATTCTCAGCACTTTAAGCGATAAGGTGTTGAGTTCCACGTCTTGTCGCTCTACCGGTTTTCCCTGCCGTCGCAATACCACCCAAACGGGCCTTGGTTTGGACGCAGGAAGCGTCAGGGCGAAATTGCCGTCGGCATCCGTCGTGTCGCGGGCCGGCTCGTTCTCGATTTCGACGACCACCCCCGGGGCAGGTTTTGAGTTGGGGTACAACACTTTGCCCGAGTAGGTTTTAGTGGTCAGGCTAAGGTAAAAAGTGATGTCGCCCGAACTGCTCAGGTTTGGTGCGCTTTGCCCGTTTACGGTTACCTCTAATCCGGGATTGAACAATTGCAGGCGCACACTATCGTCAGAATAGGCGGCAGGTATATCTGCAAATCGTACGATGCCTTCCGGCGAAACGGGTTGTGTGGCCGTTTCAAATTTGCCGATGACCGCTTTGGCCATGCCAGACGGCCGAATACCCGGAAAATCCGGCCGGAATACGAGCCGGGCGACCAGCTCTTGCGGCGCTTTCGCCTGATTGCTTTCCAGCCAGCTGTTAATCCCCCTTTCAATAAGCACCGAGGCTATAATTGTAGCCAGTGCCAAAAAGCCCCGTATTAACGTCTGTCGGCTAACCAGAGGTGCCGGACCGTTGCGTTTTTCGGGAGTTGGCGGGGTACTTTTTGCCCCGGAGGCCGATTCAGCGACCGAAGGAACAGGCCGCGGTATATTTTGGGGTTGTTTGTTCGCATCTTCGAGGATATTCAATACATCCAGCAACGAGCGGTTGATCATATTCCGCTCTACATTTTCCTCGTCCTTGCCAATGGTGCCTTCCCTGACCGACTTTTTGAGGGTTGCCAGGCGGTTTTTAAGCATTACCACAGTATCCTGCAGATCATTGTCATCTGCAACGATCGGGTACAAGGCATCAATAGCTTCCTGGTTGGCGCCGTCCGCTATGAGTTGCCTGATCCTCTCGGTGTCTTCATTGGAGTAGGTCAACATTGCTTTTGCTTAATGTATTTTTGCCTGGGAAGCGTAAACAGCGGGATAATAATTCCTATAACTACTGCAAATATAAAATATTAATTGGGACAGATTACGAACTGCAAAATCTGTCCATATGTTTTTATTAAGTTTTAAGTACGCGTCGGCGTCACCAGTACCTGTTACCCTTTTTTATCCGGATTGTCCTTGAGAAACGCCTTCCATCCGCTGTATGATTTCCCTCCCTTGAGTGCTGCGTTTGATGATTGATACCAGTGGCACAAAGCGGCTGCCAGTGCGTCGGTGGCATCGAAATATTTTTCGGAGAACTTCGTGTGCAATATATTTTCCAGCATGCCGGCCACCTGCTCCTTGGAAGCATTGCCGTTGCCGGTTACCGCGCTTTTGATCTTTTTGGGCATATACTCGGTGGTGGCAAGGCCGTTGACCATGCCTGCCGCGATGGCTACGCCCTGGGCACGGCCCAGTTTCAGCATCGACTGCGGGTTTTTGGCATAAAACGGCTGTTCAATCGCCATCTCCGTTGGCTTGTGCTGCCGGATCAGGTCCTGTACCTGTTCGAAGATGTAACGCAGTTTAACCGTCTGTTCCGAGCCCAGGTGCGCAAAGGTCACCACCCCGATCTCCAATACGTCTATTGATTTCTTGTCGGCATCAATGATGGCAAAACCCAACACGTTGGTGCCGGGGTCGATACCGAGGATGCGCGTTTTTTTCGTTTCCATGGCGTAAAGGTAAAGGGTTTTAGGGGGTTGCGGGTTGTGGAGGTTGCGGGTTGCGGAGGTTGCGGGTTGCGGAGGTTGCGGGTTGCGGAGGTTGCGGGTTGTGGAGGTTGCGGGTTGCGGAGGTTGCGGGTTGCGGAGGTTGCGGGTTGCGGAGGTTGCGGGTTGCGGAGGTT
>CALMBD010000195.1 GCA_937861115.1 uncultured Bacteroidota bacterium
CCATTGATCTTTTCCAGCAGTTCGACCGTCATCGAAGCGTCTTCACCGGTCGATTTGGCCAGTTCGATGGAGCGTTGTGCGGCAGCGGCGGCCTGTTTTTTCTTCCCCAGTTTGAGATAGAGCCGGGCCAGTGTATCCTGGTTGTAGTTGGTTTCCCGAATCGCCACCGACTGCCGGGCCCAATCAAGGGCCTTTTCGAGCATGATTTGGTCCGGCACATTTTGAAGGAACAGGAACGCCATTTCGTTCAGTTCGTCGGCATCGTCGCTGGGGTATCGTTTGTAGTGGTCGACGGCAGATTTGGCAAAGTTCTCCATATCGCCGTGTTTGCGGTAGTAGGTCAACCGGTAGTTGGAGGCCAGCCGTTCGCCGTGTTCCGGATACACGACACCGTACAGGCGCTGTATCTCGCCGAGTTGGAGGTTGCCGTGGTTTTGCAGGTAATTCTCAAAGATCGCATCGATTTTTTGCTTTACCTCTTTTTGGGAAAACCGTGCCTCGAAAGCCGCGCGTTTTTCCTGCAGGAACCTGAACCCCTTTGCATAGGGGTCTTCGACATAATGCATGATGAAGTCCATGTTTTCCGGCGTGCCGAGGTCGGTCTGGGTTTTCAGGTAGTCGTTGGCCAGTTCAACCGATGAAGCGTCTACCGCCGCACTTTTGGCTTCCGTGAGGGTGCGGAGCAGGTCGGCACTGCGCTCGCCCTGGCGGTAACGGGTTTCCAGTGCGAGCAGGTTGGCAGCCGGGTCCATCGCGGTTGTGCCAACTTTGAGGAAGTCGCCTGCATTGTAATAACCGACTACTTTGTGCACCCTGGCGCCGTCCGGATTGAGGAACAACAGCGTAGGGTAGTACTCCACTCCGTACCGTTGTGCCAGTGCGGGCCCTTCCCCTTTTTCCATATCCATTTTCAGGTTGACGAAGCGGGCATTGAAGTACGCCCCCAGCGCCGAGTCCGTAAAGGTCTTGGTTGCCATCAGCCGGCAGGGGCCGCACCAGGTGGTATAGGCATCCATAAACACGGCCTTCCCTTCCGCCTTTGCTTTGGCAAGGGCATCGTCCAGAGAGAGTTCGTGTTCGAACTGAATGCCGTTTTGCGCAGCAACCCGGGCAGCCGGCAGCAACAGCAACAGCAGCGCCAAATAATGTTTCATGATCCGTTATTCGCCTAAACTCCTGATGAAGTAGTCAATTTTACCGCCCAGGCCATTGTCTTTTTCTCCCATAGCCTTGCGGGCATTTTCAGCGGCGTCGAGGGCTTTCTCCTTGTTGCCCTGGCGCTTGTAAATCTCGGCAAGCGTGAGGTAGTATTCCGGCATACCGCCGTTTTCTGCCGCCGTTTTGCTCCACTTCTGCGCCTGATCGAGTACTTTGGACTCATCGGGGAACGCGCGGAGCAGGCTGATGACGAGGTCGTGCAGGCGCGCCGAGTTGTTTTTTACATCGCCCTTTTGGTATGCCTGAGCCGCTTTGAGGTAGTTTTTCACATCCTTAGTGGCCGAGTAGTAGCTCATGTCGGCGTCGTAGGCGAAGGCTTCGGCACGGGCAGGCACGCCCGCTTTCATTTTGGATTTGGCCTCGTCCAGCAGCGCTTCGCTTTTGAATTCGATGGCTTTTTTCAGCGTCTTTTTGCAGGCGCTTTCAATGCGGGTGTTTACTTTTTCCGAGCCGACGAGGGCCGCTACTTTCGACTGGTGCTTCAACAACAGATCGAATACGCGACTATCGGCCTCAACGGCGCCTTCGTGCAGAAAACGCAGGTTGATATCGGTGGTGAGGTCGCTTTGGGCGTTGATGTAATCGTTGGTGATCCTGAGCGAGGGTTTGCCGGCTGCGTTGAGGGCGCGCACATAGTCGAGCAGGAATTCGGGATCGCGTTTGCCTTCGTTGTAGGCGACTTCATAATCGCCCGATTTATCGTTGCGGCCAATCACCTTTTGTGCAAAGTCGAGCAACTGATCGGCGTCTTTGGCGCCAACGGCCTTTTGCACCAGTTTGCCCGTGGCGTCGATGAACATCAGCGTCGGGTAGGCGCTCACCGGAAACTTGCCAGCAAACTCGGCATTTTCGGGCTTTTCCATGTCAATTTTGAGGTTGATAAAGTTGACATTGAAATAGGCGCCGACTTTCTCCTGGGGAAAAACACTGGACGCCATGCGCTTGCAGGGGCCGCACCAGGAAGCAAAAGCATCAACAAAAATAAGTTTTTCTTCGACCCTGGCCTTTTCCTGTGCCTCCGCCCAGGTGCCGTGGAAAAACTCAATACCCTGTGCGGAAAGAGATGTGAAAGCCGTGAGTAAAAAAGAATAGACAAGCAGTATGCGGTTGATTTTCATAGTCGGACGATACGGTTATGTGGCAAATGATCTTTAAACGCCGCAAAAATAAGGGTAAAATCGGGTTGCAGGGGCACTTCGAAGCCGTCAATGTTTTGCAAATGCTCGGCGCATGCCGCCGCATGATCGATAATCAGCCCTGAATTTTAGAATACCGAATCATATAACAAGAGCATAAACCACCTTTACAACATCATTCCAGCCGAAGTGCCGTAATTTTCCACCCACAACCGACCCTTCTGCCAGTTTGCAAAAAAACATCCTGATGAAACATGCGCTCTTCTTTTTAATGTCTGTTTGTTGCCTGCCTGCTCTACAGGCCATCGACCGTTATGTCCCTGGCGATACGCTCCATGTCTGGGCACAATCGGGGCTGGTGCTTCGCCGGGAGGCTTCGCTCAAGGCGGCAAGGGTGACCGGTATCCCGTACGGTGCTGTCGTGCTGGTGTTGAATGAAAAGAGCGGCAAAGGGCTGGATAATGCAGAGGTGGAGGCCGTGCCCGGCTTTTCGGGTAACGGCTCGGTATATCCCGCCGTTACCCTCCGCGGGATGTTCGCCCGGGTGGTATTCCACGGCGATACAGGCTGGGTGTTCGACGGGTACCTGTCCCGGCTGCCCGCTATGCGCTACACCACTGACAAAAATACCGGAAAGCCCGTTTTTGAAAACTTTGACACATACGCCACCCGGAATTTCGGGTTGCTGGTCGACGAAAAGCACGGTACTTTTGAATACGCAGGCCCCGAGTCCACCACAAAGAAAATATTCGGCAACGGGATCATGGTGGATACCCGTGTCAGTAAAAGCGGGGAATCACGGATGATTTTGCCTGATATATCGATGGAGGAAGCGTTTTTGATATTCAACTATATGAATAATTACGAGTGGGATATCAGGCATCCCTCCGACAATCCGGCTGACGATACCTGGGTACTAAGCCCGCAAAGCGACCATGACTGGAACTTTGGGAAAATAGTGTGTGGTCACCGGATTCTTTACCTGGAATACGAACGAATGGTCATCATTACATCCGAATGTTCCTGTTAACCTGCTCCAGTCCCGACACGCATGAACATCCGCACCCTGTTGCTGCCACTGCTGCTACTGCTGCTGCAAACCGCCTCGGCCCAGAACTTCCTCACCTATTCGCTGGAAGACGGACTGCCGCAGTCGCAGGTGTTTGCGGCCATTCAGGACAGTAAAGGCTACATGTGGTTCGGCACCCAGGGCGGGGGCGTCTGCAGGTACGACGGACGCTTTTTCCAGACCTATACCGATGCCGACGGGCTGCCCTCCAGCTACGTGAATGCCCTTTTTGAAGACGACCGCCGCCGCATCTGGGTGGGTACGAACCTGGGTGTTGCGTGGTTCGACGGCGCGAAATGGCATAATCCCCGCGAAGGATTTTCCGAACCGGTAACCCGCATCTCCCGGGACCGTACCGGTAAGTTGCTGATGACCATAAAGAACGATCTGGTTTCCCTTGATGACGATGGTTTTCACCTGTATCCAATACCCGGATTTCCCCAAAGGCCACTTGTTTACGGGCTTTTTCCCTCAACAAATGGCCTCTGGATCGGTACCAATCAGGGCGCCTGCCTGCTGGGCGATATGTTGAAAAGGCTGACAACCAGGGAAAATCTCCCCTCCAACCTCGTGCGTGCCTTCGCACGCGACGGGCAGGGCAATATTTGGATGGCCACACCTGCCGGCATCGCCGTGGTCGATGAAACACGCATGGCGGTAGTGGCTACGCACACAGATGCCCTGCTCGAAAACGCCATCTGCATGCAGGCAGACGCCGAAGGAAACATGTGGGTGGGCACGACCGATAAGGGACTGGCCATCTGGTCGGTGCGGGACTCCGCCTGGACGCAACTCGGCGAACGGCAGGGCTTCCCGCGCAATTACGTCTGCGCCCTGGTGCGCGACAACAGCGGTACCATGTGGGCCGCCACTTCAGGGGGCGGGGTGGCGCGCTTTATCGCGCGGGATTTCAAACATTTCGACCGCCGGGATGGCCTGATCGGCGACCGCGTCTATGCCGTCATGGAAGACAGCAAAGGCCGCATCTGGATGTCGGTGTCGCAAAACGGCCTGCAGGTGCTCGACTCGACAGGCCTGCACCGCTTCACCCCCGATAGCGGCTATTTGAATATAAAATGCAGGACGATCGCCGAAGACCGGCTCGGGCGCATCTGGGTAGGTACGGAGGGCAAGGGCATCGCTGTTTTCGACAGTTCGGGTATGCATGTCCTGAACAAGTCAAAAGGGCTGCCGGGCGACTGGATTCAGAAGATTATGCCGGATGGATTAGGGGACATGTGGGTTGCCACGGCATCCGACGGGCTGGCGTTGGTTGGCTTGTCCGACTCCAATGTATTGTCGATCAAGAAAATAGAGATACCTGAAGGCCTGAAAAGGAAACAAATAGCCTCTATTCAAACGGATAAATACGGTTATCTGTGGTATGGCACGCCCGGTGGTAAAGTCGGCTGGGTTAAAAACAGGATGGCGGAATATGACCAGGCCAACGGACTCTCCGGCGCTCCCGTGCGTTGTATGGCTTTTGATACGATGGGTCGATACATTTGGGTCGGCACAAAAGGTGATGGCGTGTTTGTTGCCGACAGAAACGGGGAAAGAATAATGTTCCGGCCCCTGGAAACACCGCGCCCGCTTTCCTCCCGCAACATTTATCTGCTTCAGTTCGATCGTGCCGGAAACCTGTGGATCGGCAGTGAGAACGGCGTCGACAAGGTCAGTTTTGAGAAACAGGGGTTTTCTTTGGAAAAACCGGGGTTTGGGGTAAAGTCCGTCGAACATTTTGGTAAAAACGAGGGCTTCCTCGGCATCGAGACCTGCCAGGACGCGGCTATATGCGACCGGGCAGGCAACCTCTGGTTCGGCACGATGAACGGCCTGATGCGTTATGTGCCTTCCAACCGCAAATACATCGGTACGGCGCCCGTCCTTCATTTTGATGACATATCGTTGTTTTACAGGCCTTTATCCCAAACGCCCTACGCGGCATGGGCAGATGAAAACGGTGGCTTGCGCGAGGGGCTCGAACTTTCCTGGAACGACAACCACCTCAGTTTTGAATTTCGCGCCATCGACCTCAATCACCCTGGCAAGGTGCGCTACCGCTGGAAACTCGACGGGGCCGACAACGCCGAATGGTCGCCGTTGTCGACGCAGCAGTCGGTCAACTTCGCCGGCCTGCCACCGGGTGGATACAATTTTATGATACAAGCCACCTCCGACGGAGTGCTCTTTACGGAACCCCTGAAAGCGCCTTTCTCCATTAAAGCGCCATTCTGGCAAAAAGGCTGGTTTCAGGTGCTTGCAGTTTTGACTTTGCTGGGCCTGGTACTATCCATCCTGCAAATTCGCATTCGGGCCGTCAGGAGGGCTGAACAGGTCAAACGCGAAAAACTTGAAGTGCAAAACCGCCTGCTCCAACTCGAACAGAAGGCGCTGCAACTTCAGATGAACCCGCACTTCATCTTTAATGCCCTCAACAGTATTCAATCGCTGGTCGGCGCCGGCGATACCCAGGCAGCCAAGCAGGAGATCAGCGCCTTCGCTGCGCTGATGCGTTCGATCCTTCATAACTCGCGGAAACAGATCATTTCCCTGAAGGAAGAAGCGGATACCCTCGAACAATACCTGCGTATCGAGCAGTTTTGCCAGCAGAACAGGTTTGCCTTTTCCATCACACTACCGGAAAATATCGATCCCCGTGAAATCGAGATTCCGCCCATGATGTTGCAACCCTTTGTGGAAAACGCCGTAATACACGGCATATCGCATTTGAATTACGCCGGGAGGATTGAAGTAGTGTTCCGGTACGATCCCAATCCCGTTTCTGACGGCATAAATGCGGTAACTTCAGCATCCGGAGTTGACGCCGGGCTGCTTGAATGTACCATTCGCGACAACGGCGTCGGCCGCGAAAAAGCCATGCTGCTGCGGCAGGAAAGAAAGCCTGGTCACACCTCCGTAGCCCTCGATGTTACCCGGGAGCGCCTGGAAGCGCTGAAAAAAGGCCGGCAATATGCGGTGTTGGAATACGAGGATATAACAAACAGCGAAGGGAAAGTTGCCGGCACGCAGGTGACCGTCCGCCTGCCGGCTATGGTCAATTTTTAGTGGTACCCCTAAGGTACCCCTAAGGTACCGCCGGCTTTAGCCGGCGAATTACACATAGAAAGTACCTCCGGCATCACCCGGTGAATACATAAGAGTCCTGGAAAATTCCTTTGGGGTGTCGGGAGGTCGCCGGCTAAAGCCGGCGGTACCCTTTGGTACCCAAACTATAACCCGAACCATACCCCGAACCATAACCCGAACCATAACGCATCAACCATAATTATATGACCGCAATCATTGTAGAAGACATGCCTCAGGCCGTTCAGGCCCTTCAAAACGAACTGGCGGAGCATTGTCCGGAAGTAGAGGTGGTAAATACCGCCGGAAGTATTGTTGCGGCGGCCAGGTTGCTGGGGCAGGCGGCCCCCGACATCATTTTCCTGGATATCCTGCTGGGCGACGGCACGGGTTTCGACCTGCTCGATATTTTCCCCAACCTGTCGTCGCGTATCATATTCATTACGGCGTCCGACGAGCACGCCATACGGGCGTTTCGGTACGCAGCCGTAGATTACCTGTTGAAGCCCGTCGACCCCCATCTGCTTCGCGAAGCCGTCGGCAGAGCCAAACGCCAGATGGCCGGCACTGCCGAAAGCATGCGCCTGCTGCGTGAAACGATCCGCCGCCCCGAAGCATTGCCCAGCCGCATCTCGCTCACTTCCCAGGAGCGTATTTCCGTGGTCGACATCGACAGTATCATCCGCTGCGAATCGGATGGCAACAATACCTGGTTTTTCCTGAGCAGCGGTGAAAAAATATTCGTGACCCGTACGCTCAAGCAATTCGAGCAACTCCTCGACCAGCACAATTTCCTGCGCGTGCACCAGTCGCACCTCGTCGCGCTGAGATACATACACGAATTTGTAAAAAAAGACGGCGGTTACCTGCGCCTGAAAAACAGCGACCTTATCCCGGTGTCGGTGCGCAAAAGGGCAGAAGTGGTGGAGTTGCTGGAGAACCTGAAATAGGATTAGGAGGGTGCTGCCTCCACACCGCTCACATCACCATCTCCAGGATATCCGGCGTATTGATATCGGTGAACCCGGGCACATGGTACTGATAGAATTGCAACAAATGCTGCAGGAGGGCTTTGCGTTGTGGACGGTTGAGCGCCACTTCATGGCATTGCCGGAGGGGGAGGTGTAGCAAATCCAGCATCTGCCGGGTCTGTTCCGGCTCCAGGTAATGCGGGTGGACAAGCGGAACCGGGCTGAAATTGCCTTCTTTCAGATCGAAAAAGAGTTCTCCGGCGTCTTCAGGTTCTTCCTGAGGTTGAAAGCCGAGAAAACCGGACAGTTGGAGCAGGAAGTGCAGGTGCAGGTTGGCAATAGGGTGCGGGGATGTATCCAGCCATTGCAGGGTATCCAGCAGGAAATCGAAAAGGTCGCGGTTTTCTTCAGACTCCTGAATGGTTTTTCGGCATATTTCCGCCATAAACAGGGCCACGGCGCCGTGGCGGATATCGAAAGGAATCCTGCTCCAGACCTCTGCTGCGCGGAGTTCCTTCAGGCGGTTCATGGCATCGGCATCGTCGCGGAAATAGCATACCAGGTCCACCGCCGTCATGGGCTGGAACAGGTTGTAGGGCATGCGCGCCCGGGCGCTGCGCACCCCGCCGGCGATAAACGTATGCAGCCCCTTCTCTTCGGTAAAAATGTCGGAGATGACGCTGCTGTCGCCGTATTTCACCGTCCGGAAAACGATACCACGTGTTTTGAGCAACATAGAAAAAATGCTTTCACTGCGAAAAGTACGGTTTTCAGGCAGTCGGGAGCAGGTGATTTGCCAAATGAAAAATCTATCTTTCCCCGTTCAAATATCCAAACTATGGTATTCAATCTCGCTGAAAACAATACGATCGCCAACCGGTTTGTGGCGGAGCTGCGCAATGCAGAAATACAAAAAGACCGTGCCCGCTTTCGCCGGAACATGGAGCGCACCGGCGAAATATTGGCGTACGAAATCTCTAAAACGCTTGATTACGAACTGTTTGAGGTGGAAACGCCGCTCGGAATTGCACCGGTGATGCTGCCATCGAAACGCATTGTGCTGGGGACCATCTTGCGCGCCGGCTTGCCCTTCCACCAGGGCATGCTCAATTATTTCGACCATGCCGACAATGCCTTTATTTCCGCCTTCCGCCGGCACCATAAAGACGGATCGTTTGACATACAACTGGACTATGTAAGCACAGCCGACCTGAACGGCAGCACACTTATTCTTTGTGACCCGATGCTGGCTTCCGGCGCTTCCATCAATGTTGCCCTGCAGGAACTGTTGCGTTTTGGAACTCCCGATACCATCCATGTTGCTGCGATCATCGCCAGCACGGCAGGCCTGGACGCTGTGCGGCGGCGTTATCCGCAGGCCCGTATCTGGACGGGCGCTATCGATGAGGAACTGACCGCAAAGTCGTATATCGTACCGGGACTGGGCGACGCGGGCGATCTGGCGTACGGCGATAAGCAGTGACGAACACCAAAAAGGCCGCGCTGCTCATTTGCTGCACGGCCCTTGGTTATGTTTCATGAATGTAATCCTGGTCGGGATGGCCTCTTTCCTGCGCTTTTGTCATTGCGCGATTAGTTTCCCGGAGGCTACCGGCTTACCATCAGCGGTAAGCCGGTAGAAGATTACTCCAGCCGGGAGTTGATGTCGGAACAATCGGAATGTGGGTTGATTAAAGAAAGCATTGGAAAGCAATCGGCCCTGGGCATCGTACACATGCAAACCATAGGTCTGCGCCTGTACGCCCATCACCTCGAAATTGACGGCATCCGTTATGACCGGATTGGGATAAATCCGCACATCGGCGCCTGCGAGGTGAATTTCTTTTGTTTGCACAAACACCGTGTCTATGCAGGTGGTGTGGAAAGTTTGATTAGTGATGACCGGCGCATTAAAGTCAAAATAGATAGCAGCGCTGTTGAAGATCGTCGTTCCGCACTCAATATTCGGTTTTTGAGAAACGCGGAACTTGACGAAGCCTTCGCTCGCGCTGCTACCCGGCGCAAGATTAACGTTGGGGAGTGTGAACTGCACAATACCCTGACCGTAAACCTCGAAGTCATAGGGATGGCTGGCAGCTCCAGGATGAACCGTTGAGGGATCAAGCGCCGTCGACAAAGTGTCGCGGATGATGATCTTCTGTACGGTGGTTGTCCCGGTGTTGCGGAACTGGATTAAATAGTCCAAATCGGTTTCCGGACTGACGTAGTGGGCCACGTCGTAGCCTTTGGGATGACCTCTTTTAAGGTAAGTCGGATTGTAATCGGTTTCGTAACTCTCCTGGCAGTCGGTTTCGACAAAAGCGTCGGCATCGTCTTCCGGGAACATGGTATAAAAGCCGAGCGAAATCGGATTAACGCTCGTATCGGTTTTGCATCCTTCTACCGCCGCCGTCGGATAACCCGAGCCCGGGTAGCCGGGACTTTGCTGGGCGATAATGCGGTAGGTTTTGTTGTTGGCTTTGTGGCTCCAGATATTGGTATCCTGCTCGGCCTCAAGTTTGAACCGGAAATTCGGATCACCGGGAGCAGTGAGCATGACCAGATCCTCTGCAATCACAAAATCCAACTCGGTGTTCATTTTGTTGGCCGTGATATTGTGCAGGTACATCCGTACCATCGTATCGCCGTCGCATATTGCCCGGGCCCGGATAATAGAGCCGTCCCAGTTAATGCCGGGGTTGCAGAATGTATCCGGATAGATATGTGCGGTTACGCAGTGTGTCTGGCCAACCAGATTGTCGCAATCCAGAAACGCTGTGACGGTAAATGTGCCGCATTCGCCTTCGGGTAAAGTACCCACATTGTACACGTAATTATTACTACCCGGAGGAGTTTCAATACCGGGAATCGAACTGCCGGTCACCGTCAATGCCTGATCGAAAGACACCTCGACACGGGTATTTTGCGATGATACAGAACCCGTATTGCAGTACCGGATGGTGTACAAATTATCGTTACAGCTGCGCAGTATGGGTGTAGCGACATCCACTTCATTGCGCGGGCAGGAGTACAAAACGCGCACCGGAATCCGGGTGTTGACCGTATCGTAAAAATCCGGAACCGTAACGTTTGTGATGGCATCACAAGCCTGCCAGTATTCGTTTGGTGCGAACAGCGTCAGTTCATACTGGCCGGTATCGACCGCCAGCCGAAAATCGCCATTCTCGTTGGCTACTGCGAAACGGGAAAAGTTAGGACTGACAATTTTCACAACCCAGTCTTCCAGTCCGGCTTCACCGATATCCGGCAGGCAGTTGTTGTTGAGGTCCTGAAAAATATTTCCTTTTATATAACTCGTGAATACCTCACAGTTCAGGTCTGCTTTAACGAGATATGCATTTTGTTCGGAGCCTGCAAAAAACGGAAAACTGTATCCGGCTGCTGCTGCGCCGCCGTCGGGCGTAAAAATGATGCTGTAAGCCTCATCTGCGCCGGCTTTTCCCACTACTGCATTGCATATTTCCTCGCCTTCAAAATCTACATGCAGGATATACAGGTCGCCCTGAGCCGTAGTCAGGTCTTTCCTGCCGGCAACATAGAACCCGTCGAACTGATCCCGCGCAACCGCATTGAAATTGGTCTTGGGAAAAGTGTTCTGCCAGATTATGGAATTGCTGCCGTTGCCGTCAATCTTCATCAAGAGACCTGCGCCACCCTGGAATGCATTTGTTCCACCGGCCAGCACAAAATTGCCGTCTGTAGTGCGTACAACGGCTTTGGCCACGTCGTCGCTGTTGATAAAGCCGTATTTGTAATCCCATTGAGGATTGCCCAGCGCGTCGAACCGGACTGCATAGAAATCCACATCGCCGGGCGATGCCGTTTGAACCCTGAAACTTCCGGCAACCAGAAAACCTCCGTTGCTTGCGGTCGTTATGGCATTACCCCTTTCCTTGGTCAGTTGCTGGCCAAAGGTCTTGGTCCAGATGGGAGTACCTTTCGAATCCGTTTTGATCAGGTATATATCTTCCGTCCATTCGCCGGTGACCGTAATCAGAAAATTGGTGGTAAAACCGCAAATCACCAAACTGCCGTCGGCAAGTTCGAGCAGTCCGGTTGCTTCGTCGTCTTTGATACCGCCGAAGGTTTTTGCCCACAGCACATTGCCATAAGCGTCTGTTTTAAAGAGGTAAACGTCGCGTTCGCCGGCGCCTACACCCTCTATATAACCGGCAACAGCATACCCGCTGTCTTGCGTGGCGACTACAGCCGTTCCGGCGGCATCAGGGCTTACCGGGTAGTTCTTGCTCCACTGAAGATTGCCGTCGGCATCTGCCTTGATCAGGCTGATCTGGTTCAGTCCGTAAAAGCCCGTCATGATGTAACCGCCATCATGCGTCGGTGCAACGGCATTGATCTGGTCCTGACCGCCGCCGCCAAACACACGTTCCCAACCTTGTCCCTCGACGTTTGCCGAGAACAACAGGATCAGGAAAAGTATCAGACAGTGCTTGAACATGAGATAACGGATTAGGCTTTGCATTAGCCTTTCTTTGACGGTACAAAAGTGCGGATACAGATGTGACGTGTAAAAGACAAAAATTTGCATTTGTTGAGTTGTTTTGGTTGCTTGTTTTTTCCGATTTTTGGCGTTTGTTTTTATAAAAAGTTGAAAATAATGCATTTTTAAGCGCTACCAAACGTTTAAAACCAAAAATTGGCCGGTGGTTTGTTGAATAAATAATCCAAAAGCGACATGCAAAAAAGTATATTGTCAGAGATCGTGCACGCGCTTGAGCGTAAAGAGGTGCGGGATATTCAAAAATGGTTGCAATCGCCGGCCCACAATCAACGGCAGGATGTAATCAGGTTGTTTGATTATTTGTGCCAAAATTTGGCGGATGACGACGAATCCCCGGAAAAAGAGAAGGCCTGGAAGGCTGTTTTCCCCGCCCAGCCGTACGATGATGCCTATATGCGGCAGGTCATGTTCTTTTTGCTCAAGGCCATCGAAGAGTATCTGGTGTTTACAGATTTTACGGCGGATAAAGTCCAATACCATTTGTCGTTAACCAGAATCTACCGGAAACGAAAACTGGAAAAGGCCTATAAACAGGCCCACAGAATGGGTTCTGAAAAACTGGAGCGCCAACCTCTGCGCAATACGTATTACCTGCTCAATAAGTTTTTTCTTGAACAGGAAGAACATGAACTCCGAATGAGTATCACCCAGCATGCGCCCGCCAATCTGCAGGAAACGGCAGATGCACTGGAAAAGTGGTTCATCGAAGAGCGCCTGCGGATCAGCAAGGATATGCTTGCGCACCACCGCATTTATCAGAAAATAAGCTACAACCACGGCCTGCTGGAAGAAGCCCTGTTGTATGCCAGCCGGAACAAGATGCTGGAAG
>CALMBD010000196.1 GCA_937861115.1 uncultured Bacteroidota bacterium
CCGGATCGTCAAAAAGGATGCGGATAGCCGGGGTATAATCGTCGTCGAACTGTCCGTTGCGTGCCGCCCATAGGTATACAAGCAAAAAGCCCGCTGCGAGCAACAGGCTAAACAGGATCAACAGAAACACGATTTTCATAACACCCGGAGCTTTTTTTAAAAACAGGTGCAAGATGGCCCTACCACAAAAAGACGCAGGATGACACGAGTCAGGGGAGCAGGTGATTTTAATCGTTCGACAGGTGCCGGGCGCCTTTTCGATATCGGCTTTTGGATACTGCAATCGGCGCACATGCAGGCTCAGTGATTATATTTTCTCCAAAATATATCCTAAATTGCTACCCACCTTTGCCCTGTCCTTTCACGAATACAATTATTGAAACATGAAAAAGATACTTTTCCTGCTCATTCTTGGCTCCGGATACTGCCTGACCGCATTTGCTCAGAAAACACCTCCGCAGGCTGTTGTGGCTGCTTTTAACCAGAAATTCCCCGGTGTGGCAAAAGTGGGCTGGGACAGAGAGAAAAACGGCGAGTGGGAAGCGGAGTTCGAACAGAACGACGTGGAAATGAGCGCCAATTTTTCAGCCGACGGTACATGGATGGAGACAGAGACGGAAATAAAGGTGACCGAATTGCCCGCACCCGTACAGGCCGCCCTGCAAGGTAAAAAAGTCAAAGAAGCCGCGCGTATCCAGCGGGCCGACGGCTCCACGGTGTACGAAGCGGAGGTAAGGCGAAAAGACCTGCTGTTCGATGCTGCAGGCAAAATGTTGCAGGAGTCGAAGGACTGAACACTTCCCCGGCTCATTTTCAACAACAAATAGTACGTAGATCGTTCTGAAAGCCGCATAGGCTGATCAGAATCATGGCGGGTTATGACGGCATATACCGCAACTGAAAAAAGGCCCTCTTAACTTTGGCCCGAACGGAGTTGTATCCGGCCAAAAATTAAGGACTATGCAAACTTCAAAACAGTACCTGACTTGGACACCCAGGGTCGTCGCGATGGCTTTTGCGGGCTTGCTGACCTTGTTCGCTTTTGATACATTCGAGGGGAGTACGGGGTTTGCCGATAAAATCGGCGCTTTTGTCATGCACCTTCTGCCTGCACTCATTACGATTGCCTGTCTTGCCGTAGCCTGGCGGTACCGGCTGTGGGGAGGCATTTTGTTCCTGTTTCTGGGTATCGTGTTTACCTTTTACTTCGGGACGGCCGGAAACCTGTACAATTTCCTGCTCATCTCTGCGCCGCTGTTCGCAGCAGGTGTGTTGTTCCTGTTGTCCGCGAGGGCCGGGGAGTCTGCTTCCTGACCCTTTATTCCTGGTGGGTAAATTCCACCCAGAATTCGCTGCCCTGCTCAATTGCGCTGGTAAAGCCGACTTTCCCACCCATTACCTCGGCATAACGCTGGACAATGTAAAGCCCGAGGCCCGTACCCTGAATATTGGTCGCATTGGAGGCCCGGAAAAAGCGGTCAAACAGGTGTTTTTGTTCCGATTCGGGGATACCTATCCCCTGGTCGCATACGCTGATGCGGGTTTTGCCATCCTTCACGATGCTTTTTACGGTAATGACGGACTGTTCAGGTGAATATTTAATCGCGTTGGAGATCAGGTTGATCAAGATGTTTTTCACCAGGTGGCAATCCAGATGTGCCGTATCGCTGCCCTCATGGTTATGGTTGATCTCCTGCCCGGGCTTGAACAGGTTTTTCATTTCCTGGTGTATATTTTCGATACAGGCAGTCAGGCTGACATCTTCAAATCTGGGCTGAATATGCCCCTCCTCCAGTCGACCCAGCGACAGAAACTCGGTCAGGATCGTATTCAGCCCGTTCACTCCGTTTTTGATACGTTCTGCGTGCTTTTTGATATTGTCCATATCCTGCCGGTCGGCATATTGTGCGATCAGGCCTGCCGACGACAGCACCGAGGTCAGCGGTGTCCGGAATTCGTGGGAAGCCATGCTGACAAAGCGGCTTTTGAGTTCGCCGAGTTCGCGTTCCTTGTCAAGCGCTACGGCCAATTCATCCTTGGCCTGTTCCAGTTCGCTGGTTCGCTCCACAACCTTGTTTTCAAGGTCTTCATTCAATGTTTTCAAAGCTTCGCTTAACCCCGCAAGTTCATGTTTCTGTTGAAGGATGGAGTGTTCGTATTGTTTCCGTTTGGTATTATCCACGATAAAAGCGACAACAAACTCACCCTCCGAGGTGTGAAAAGGGCTGAGGCTTACTTCCACGGGAAACTCTGAGCCATCTTTTGTGATCCCTTTCAGGTCCAGCCCGATTCCCATGCCGCGCGGTTGAGGGCCCCGGTGAAACTTGTCGCGATGGCCCTCATGCCTGTGCCTGAGGTGGATTGGAATGAGTATTTCAATGGAGTTGCCCGGCAACTCTCCGATATCGTAGCCAAACAAGCGTTCTGCTGCGGGATTTGCCATCACGATCGTCCCCTTTCTGTTGGTCAGCAGGATACCGCTGACAGCATGCTCAAACAGGGCCCTGAATTTTTCTTCTTTCTGTTGCTCTTCCTCGCGCAGGGCAATAAAGCGGATCACAAAAAACGCTGCCGCCCAAAAAGCAGCAATAGCCGGCAGACGCTCGAACAACATTTGCTCCAGTGGAATCTCCTGAGGCTTCAGTACCGCGGCAATAATGGTCAGCACGGTCGTGATCACGGCAAGCAACAGTACGTCGCTTTTTTCCTTGAAAGAAACCGACAGAAACAAGGCCAGCAGATACAGAAACTCCATATCCCAACCCAGCGGAGCGATCAGGTCGCCAATAAAAACCAGGGTAACCAGCAGCCAGATAAATTTCGATCTGCGGGGCGCACTTTGCAGCATTAACATGGGGTAAAGGTAAAAAGCGCAGGTCAACCGGAATATAGAATTATGCTTCGATTCGCCGTGGAATATACATTTGCAATATGAACAGGTCATTCATGATAAAATCCGGCAGCCTGGTGTTCGCCGCATTCGCCTTGCTGTTTGTTGCACCGGCCATCGCCCAGCCGGATGCCTGGATACGGATCAACCAGCTCGGGTATCCTGAACACGCCGTAAAAGTGGCCGTTCTGGTGAGCAAAAAAAACATTGCAGTCGAGCGGTTCGAACTCTGCGACGCCCTCACCCGGCAACCGGTTTTTCAAAGCGAAAAAATCCGCCCCTTTGGCCCCTATGCTGCATTCGAAGCCGGGTTTCGGCTCGATTTTTCGGCATTTTCAACGCCGGGCGCCTATTACGTGCAGGCCGGCACGCTCCGCTCTCCCGTTTTTCGTATCAGCGACGGCGTGTACGACGGCGCGGCCGATTTCATCCTGCAATACATGCGACAGCAGCGCAGCGGATACAACCCCTTTCTCCGGGATTCCTGTCATGCAGCCGACGGCTTCATCGTGTACCATCCTGACCCGGCAAAGGATTCGACCCGCATCGATGTATCCGGCGGCTGGCACGATGCGTCCGATTATCTGCAATACCTGCCCACCTCGGCTAATGCGACCTTCCAGATGCTCTTTGCCTACGGACAGCATCCCGGCAGCTTTGGCGACCGCTTTGATGCTGCCGGACTGCCCGGCGCCAACGGCATCCCCGATGTACTCGACGAGGCCAAATGGGGGCTCGACTGGATGCTCAAGATGAACCCGGCCCCCGGGGAGTACTACAACCAGATCGCCGACGACCGCGACCACCAGCGTATGCGCCTGCCGACGCTCGACTCCGTGCGCTACGGTGCACCCGATGGAAGCCTGGCCCGGCCGGTTTATTTCATCACCGGAGCGCCGCAAGGCGCACTCCAGTATAAAAACCGCACAACGGGCGTTGCTTCCTCTGCCGGAAAATTTGCTGCCGCATTTGCCCTGGGCAGTCGGGTGCTCCGGCCTTATTACCCCGAATATGCAGCACAACTCGTTCAGAAAGCCAAAGAGGCCTATGCCTTCGGCCGGCAAAAGCCCGGATTTACACAAACAGCTCCCTGCCGGGCGCGGTATTTTTACGAAGAGGAAAATTTCGCGGACGATATGGAGCTGGCCGCTACCCAACTGGCCGCCCTTTTCCCGGGACAGGAATACGGCGCCCAGGCCGTTGAATATGGCAACGTAGAACCTGTTACGCCCTGGATGGGCAGCGATACGGCGCGTCACTACCAATGGTATCCGTTTCTCAACCTGGGCCATTATTACCTCGCCACGGCAGAAAATGCCGAATCTGCTCCGGTTTTCCGCGAATACCTGCGCCGGGGCATAGACGGTGTGTTGCAGCGCGGCAAAAACAATCCATTCCTGTACGGGATACCCTTTATCTGGTGCTCCAACAACCTCAATGCAGCCCTGTACACCCAGGCGCGACTGTACCGCAGCCTCAGCGCCGACAGTACCTACCTGGAGATGGAGGCTGCGTTGCGCGACTGGTTGTTTGGCTGCAACCCCTGGGGCACGAGCATGATCTGCGGGTTGCCGCAGCACGGCGTCGCGCCGCGCGACCCGCACTCTGCATTTACGCACCTGTACCGCTACCCTATCGACGGCGGGCTCGTCGACGGCCCGATTTACGGCAGCATCTGGAATAAACTTATCGGTATTACGCTCTACGAGCCCGACGAGTTTGCCACATTCCAGTCGCCGCTGGTGGTGTATCACGACGATTACGGCGATTACTCCTCCAACGAACCCACCATGGACGGTACGGCCAGCCTTAGCTATATGCTTGCAGCATTGCAGGCCGAGGGGCAGAGCATACGGCGGAGCGGACAACAGGACAGCCAGGGCGCCTGGATACGCGGCGATACGTCAGAGCGGGTTATCCGGTTAATTTTCACCGGACATGAGTATGCCGATGGCTCGGAAACGATTCTGCGCACCCTGCGGAAAGCCGGCATCAAGGCTTCTTTCTTTTTTACCGGCGACTTTTGCCGGCAATACCCTAAAACCGTAAAAAAACTGAAAAAAGCGGGGCATTACATCGGCGCACATTCCGACAGGCACCTGCTGTATTGCGACTGGCAGCAGCGCGATTCGCTTTTGGTGACCAAAGCGGCGTTTATGGACGATTTGCGAAGCAATTTTGAAGCGCTGGAGCAGTTAGGGCTTTCAAAAGCGGCAGCGCGTATGTTTATTCCTCCTTACGAATGGTACAACGACTCGATCGTACGCTGGGCCGGAGAGGCAGGTCTCGAACTGTTCAACTTTACTCCCGGCACACGTTCGAATGCCGACTACACCACGCCGGATATGAAAAACTACCGCTCTTCTGCGGAGATTTACCGCAGCATACTGGAGCGGGAGCGGAGTGATCCCAACGGGCTGAACGGCTATTTCCTGCTGCTGCACATTGGCACGGCGCCGGCGCGGACAGACAAGTTTTACAACCGCCTGGGCGATCTGATTGAGGCATTAAAAGGGCGGGGGTACCGGTTCGACGCCTTCCAGGGAGGTGAATTTTGACAGGAGTTGAAGTTTTCAGACAGGATTTACAGGATTTACAGGATAAGTAAGATGGCTCTGCCGTAGAAAAACCTGTAAATCCCGTGAATCCTGTCTGAAAAAAACCTGTCATCTATGCAACACCCCAGGTTACGGCCTTCCGGCCTTCACATCCCGCAAATTCTCGTTGAAAAAGCGTTCGATCTTTTCAAAAAGATGCACCCGGTCTTTGCCCCGCACATTGTGCAGGTGTTCAGGGTAAACGAAATAGTCGATCTGCTTGCCCTTGCTGACACACTCGCGGATATAGCGCAGGGAATGTTGCCACAGCACCACATCGTCTGAGGTGCCGTGAATCATCAGGAGGCGTCCGTCGAGATTGTCGATATAATTGAATAGGCTGCTTTTGGCATAGCCTTCGGGATTCTCCTCCGGGGTATCCATGTAGCGTTCAGTGTACATGATCTCGTACATGCGCCAGTCGATGACTGGGCCGCCGGCCACACCGCAGCGGAAAGCGCCCTTTGCCTCGGGGCGGGTCATCAGCGAGGTGGTCATAAAGCCGCCAAAACTCCAGCCGTACACACCAACCCGCTGCGGGTCGATGAAGGTCTGCGCCTTGAGGTAGCTTACGCCTGTCAACTGGTCTTCTATTTCGGCGTCGCCGAGATGCCGGTGGACGGAACTTTCAAACCGGAAGCCGCGGTTGGCCGAGCCGCGACCGTCGAGCACGAATATTACATAACCTTCCTGGGCCATGTGGTGCATCCAGAGTTCACCGCCGCCCAGCCATGAATTGGTCACCATTTGCACGTGCGGACCATTGTACACGTACACAAGGGCCGGATATTTTTGTTTGGAATCGAAACTGGGTGGCAGGATCATGCGCGCATTGAGCGTGGCGCCGCCGGGCGAGGGCAGTGTAAGCAGGCGCGTGAGTCCGATCTGATAGCCGTCGAGCGGATTTTTGGCGCCGAAAATGATGCGGCGGTCGGCAGGATTGGCTACCGGAAGGGCATAAATGAACCGGGGTGTGGCGGTGTTGCTGAATATGTCGAGCGCCCAGTCGCCGTTGCTGCTCACCATGCCGTTGTGTACGCCCTCCTCGTCGGTCAGGCGCGATATCACGCCTGTTTTCAGATCGGTGGAAAAAACAAAGCGGTTCAGGCCCGTTTCGTCGGCCACCTGGTAGAAACAGTTTTGGCCATCGGCCGAAAACCCGTAGAAATCCGTCACGGGCATGGCGCCTTTGCTGAGTTGAAGCACGGTTTTGCCGGAAAGGTCGCAGAGGTAGAGGTGGTTAAAACCGTCGCGTTCGCTTTGCCAGACAAACTGTGTGTTGCTGCCCGGAACGAACACGGCCGGGTGTTCGGGTTCGACCCATTTGTCGCTGGTCTCTTCAAAAAGCGTTTTCACAAAAGCGCCTGTTGCGGCATCGAACTGCTTGAGCCACATGTGGTTCTGTTCGCGATTCACCACCGCGATGAGGATATACTTGTCGTCGGGCGTCCAGGCTACATTGGTCAGGTACTGCTCGGCCGGTTCACCCGTTTGCAGGTACAGCGTTTTGGACGTTTGGGTATCGAAAACGCCGACCGTGACGTGGTGGCTTTTAGCGCCGGCATACGGGTAACGGATAAAACGCACCTGGGCCGGCATGGAGTCGAGGATATAAATGGGATACTGCGTTACCATGCGCTCGTCCATCCTGTAAAAGGCCAGGTACCGGCCTGCAGGGCTCCAGAAGGTGCCTTTGTTGATACCGAATTCGTCGCGGTGCACACTTTTGCCGTACACAATACCGTCTTCTTCGCTTTGCGCAACGCCGGTTTCCTTGCCTGCCACGCTGACCCACAGCCCGTTGTCTTTGGTATAGGCTATCTGGAATGTCTTGTCGTGGATGTCGGTGTTTTCGGCGCCGGCGGGATAGCTGTTGACGCGTTTCAGGCCTTTGCCAAAAGAGTAGGTGTACAGGTTGTTTTCCGACTGGAACCACAGGTTATCTGCAGTGGTCCAGTACAGGGCCGGCAAACCGACAAGCGGTTGTGCCTCCATTGTTTTCAAGCCTTCATTGATGCCGGGGAGCAGGTCGAGGGTGTCGACACTGAGGTCGGGGGCATTCACGCGCACCATTTTGCCGTCGACGACATGGGTAAACTGCGCGGCGCCGGGAATCCACTGGAGTTGTTTCAGGCTGGCCGGCGCCAGGGTGGTGCGGCCTTTCAGGATGGCGTCGGCCATCGAGAATTTATTTTGGGCGAAAAGCAGGAAGGGGAAAAGAAAAAGACAGAGGAGCGGAAGACGTTTATTCATGTATTTGCCGGTTGAAATGGACGGCAAAAGTACATATCCAAAGGGAGGAATGCCGCAAAAAGGAATTGTTTTGGCTTAATACAAGGATCAGCGCCCTTGAAAAACAGGGAATTTGCCGTGAAATAATACATTTGCCACGTACAAAAAAAATGAGGCAGTGCCACCACAGCACTACCTCAGCCCTAACCAAATAAAACCAAATTATTCTTAAGTTCAATTGCTTTCTGTTGACAAAGGTAATATGCTTTGTGTAATTCCTACAAGAAGAAATTGAATTATTTTTTGAAAAATTTTTGCTCCGAATTTTTGAAATTCCGCAAACGTTTTCCGGTAAAGAAAATCCGGCTAAAAACAGTTTTCGGCAACAATAACTCTGATAAAGCAAAATGAAATATCCGGGAAATTCAACCCCGTATTTGAAAACATAATTTTATTCGCCCTTGTAAATGAAAAATATGGCGCCTGCTTTCAAAATTGCACCCTCTTTCCTCCTCACCCTTATTGTCGTTTTTACACTTCAACAGCAAACTTACGCGCAAGGCCCCGCAACAGACTCTGACGCTGCCCTGATCCGCAAAATATACGACCGGGCGCTCACCGACGGGCGCTGTTATCCCTGGCTCGAACACCTGTCGCTGAACATTGGTCACCGGCTCAGCGGCAGCACCGGTGCGGAAAAGGCCGTCGCCTGGACGAAATCCATGCTCGACACGATGGGCCTCGATTCCGTATGGCTTCAGCCGGTCATGGTGCCGCACTGGGTGCGCGGCGAAGCCGAACAGGTACGTGTCGTCGGCTCCAAAAAATACGGCACGTTTAATATGAATGCGCTGGCGCTCGGCGGCTCGGTCGGCACCGGCGCCAAAGGCATCAGCGCGGAGGTAGTGGAGGTCAGGTCCTGGGAAGAACTCGACAACCTGAATGAGCGCGGCATACGCGGCAAGATCGTTTTTTATAACCGGCCCATGGACGCCACCAAAATCCGCACCTTCGAAGCATACGGCGGCGCGGTCGACCAGCGCGTATCGGGTGCTTCGCGCGCCGCCAAATACGGCGCGGTCGGCGTGCTTGTGCGGTCGATGACGCTTGCCCTCGACGATTACCCGCATACCGGTTCGCTGCGCTACGATACCACCGTCACCAGCATCCCCGCTGTGGCCATCAGTACCCTTGCCGCCGAAAAACTCGGCGGCCTGCTCAAAGAAGAGGGCAAGGCGACGGTGTTCATGAAAACTGACTGCAAGACGCTGCCGGATGTGCCTTCCTTCAACGTGATCGGTGAAATACGCGGCACGGAGCGCCCCGGCGACGTGATCGCCATCGGCGGCCACCTCGACAGTTGGGATGTGGGCCACGGCGCCCACGACGACGGCACGGGCTGCACCCAAAGCATGGACGTGCTGCGCATCCTGCAACGCACAGGGTACCGCCCGCGACACACCATCCGTTGCGTGTTGTTCATGAACGAGGAAAACGGCCTGCGCGGTGGCCGGCAGTATGCAGCCGAAGCGGAGCGCAAGGGCGAATACCACCTCGCGGCCATCGAAAGCGATGCCGGCGGCTTTACACCCCGCGGTTTTTCTTTTGACGGCGACGAGGCCGTAATCGGCAAGTTTTTCGAAAAAATGCAGGCACTGGAGCCTCTGTTCGAGCCCTACGGACTGACTTTCACACGCGGCGGCTCGGGCGCCGATATTGGCCCGCTCAAAGGTATGAAGGGCCTGCTCAGCGGTTATTCGCCCGACTCCCAACGCTACTTCGACCTCCACCACACGGCAGCCGATACCTTCGACAAAGTGAACAAACGCGAACTCGAACTCGGCGCCGCCAGCATGGCGGCACTGGTTTATTTGCTCGACAAATACGGATTGTAACCTCCGCAACCCCTCAAACGCCTGTAAGTTCTTCCCAATATTCCACGGCGCGGCGCGTATGCGGAATACAGATGGAGCCCCCGACCATGTTGGCCACGGCAAATATCTCGTATATCTGATCCGTGTTGACGCCGAGGTCGTGGCATTTGCCGAGGTGGTATTTGATGCAGTCGTCGCAGCGGAGCACCATGGAGGCCACCAGACCGAGCATTTCCTTGGTGCGCACGTCGAGCGCGCCTTCCTGGTAGGTCTGGTTGTCGAGGCTCCAGAAGCGCTTGATGACCTTGTTGTCGTGGGCCAGTATGCGCTCGTTCATACGGGCGCGATAGTCGTTGAATTCTTGTACCAGAGACATGAACCGAATGTTTAGAGTTGAAAAGTAGGCGAAGAAAACTCCTTTTCGGGCAAAGTGTTGGCACACATCCGATTAATTTTGCGCCTCCATACTCATCCTTCATTCTGCTTAAACATGCGCGTTGTCATTCAAAGGGTTTCACAGGCATCCGTCACGATCGACGGAAAAGAAAAGTCGCGGATCGGCTGGGGGCTGCTTATCCTGCTCGGCATCGAGCACGACGACGGCGATGATGATATAGCCTGGTTGTGCCGGAAAATTGCGGCGCTCCGGATATTTTCCGACGAGGCCGGACAGATGAACCGCTCGGTGCAGGATATAAAAGGCGAAATTATCGTGGTGAGCCAGTTCACCCTGCACGCCAGCACCAAAAAAGGCAACCGGCCTTCTTTTATACGCGCTGCCAGGCCGGAAACGGCCATTCCGATGTATGAGCAATTTGTGCAAATACTGGCGTCGGAAACGGGATGCCCTGTTTTCACCGGTGAATTCGGCGCCGACATGAAGGTATCGCTGCTGAACGACGGCCCCGTAACGATCCTGATCGATTCGAAAATCCGGGAGTGACAAGGCGGGGGTAGACCTGTTAGGTTTCGGAAACCTTACAGGTCTTGACGCTAAAAAAGCACCCTGCCAGACACAAAAAAACCATTGAACTTTCGTCCAATGGTTAACCCCAAAAAACCAAATGAAAACAATCTTCCTAAAAAATATCTTACAGCATTCGGAATTTTATTTGGAATGCCTTTGTTTTTCTTGTTATAATGTTTAAACGTGGCTTCTTCGAAAAGTCACACCGGCAAATAAAATTTTTTTATAAATTTTTCTTACCCCTCCCTGACAAATAAAAATATGCAGCGCCTCCGGGAAGCGCTACATTTGCAGCTCCTTCACAATCAATCCATTCTGATATGCAAGCCATTTTAAACGCCGTTCACTCTTACAACCGTTATTTGTTGCTGGTTGCCCTGGTTTTCGTCATCTATCGCTCTTTTAGCGGCTGGATGGGCAAAAAGCCTTTTGAAAAAACAGACAATACAGCCTCCATAGCGCTGTTGGGCCTTACCCACTTGCAGGCACTGCTCGGTTTGATCATGTACTTTTTCACCAGCGCGTACACGACAGGCGGCGGCTCGATGAAAGACCCCTGGGTGCGCTATTTCAAGGCGGAGCATATCGCCGCCATGCTGATTGCCGTCGTACTGGTTCAACTGGGCCGTACTTTTTCAAAGAAAGCCGCAACCGACACCGACAAACACAAGAAACTGGCCATATACACCACCATTGCATTTGTCATCATCGCCGGCACACTGGCCATGAAGGGTCTGTTGCTGGGCACACTGGCCTCTGTTACCGCAGGTCAGTGAACGTTCAATCAAGTCATGCAAAAACCTTCCATACCTGAAGGAACACGCGATTTCGGACCGGAACAGGTCCGCAAACGCAACTTCATTTTTGATACGATCCGCTCGGTATTCGAGAAATTCGGCTTCCAGCCGCTCGAAACGCCGGCCATGGAAAACCTCGGCACCCTGACCGGCAAATACGGCGACGAGGGCGATAAACTCCTGTTCAAAATACTGAACAACGGCGACTACCTGAAGGACGCCAATGCCGATGCGCTTGCCGCACGGGATTCGAATAAACTCGTGTCCAGCATCGCCAAACGGGGTCTGCGCTACGACCTGACGGTGCCTTTCGCCCGCTATGTGGTGATGAACCGCGGTACGCTTTCGTTCCCGTTCAAACGCTTCCAGATACAGCCGGTGTGGCGTGCCGACCGGCCGCAGCGGGGCCGTTACCGCGAGTTTTTTCAGTGCGACGCCGATGTGATCGGCTCCGACAGTCTTCTGTACGAGGCCGAACTCGCGCAAATCTACGACGAAGCCTTTGCCAGGCTCGGCATACCGGTCGTGATCAAAATGAACAACCGCAAGGTGCTGTTTGGCATTGCGGAAGCGGCAGGTATTCCCGACAAGTTTATGGACATGACCGTGGCTATCGACAAACTGGACAAGGTCGGCATCGAAGGTGTGCGCAAGGAGTTGTCTGAACGGGACATTTCCGAAACCGCTATGGCCACGATTGAAAAAATTCTTGCTGCGCCCGACACACAGGCGCTTCGAGCGGTTTTTTCCAACAGCGCCACCGGCCTGAACGGCCTTGACGAACTGGACCGGGTATTTGGCCTGTTGGGCAAAACGACCCTGCAAAACGAAGTAAAATTCGACATTACCCTCGCCCGGGGACTCAGTTACTATACCGGCTGCATCTACGAGGTCGCAGCGAAGGACTTCCGCATGGGCAGTATCGGCGGCGGCGGGCGCTACGCCGACCTGACGGGCGTGTTCGGTGTTCCCGGACTCTCGGGTGTGGGCATATCCTTTGGCGCCGATCGTATTTACGACGTGATGGAAGGCATGGGCCTTTTCCCGGAAACACTGGTCGAAAGCGTGCAGATCATGCTGGCATCTTTCGATGAACCCTCCTTTGAATATGCCTTTCAGTGCGCCACTGCTTTGCGCAAGGCAGGCGTGGCCGTGGAGATATACCCCGAGCCGGGCAAATTGAAAAAGCAATTCGAGTTTGCAGCCAAACGCAATATCCCTTATGTGGCGATCATCGGCGAAAGCGAGATGCAATCGGATACCTTGATGGTGAAAAACCAGAAAACGGGCGATCAGGAGGCCATGAGCGTAGAGCAGATCGTTTCGATGCTTGCTTCCGTTTAGGGGGGGGCCGCAGATCAAACCATGAGGTGATTCAAACTTTTGGAGTTGGATTCATGAATATTCCATGTTCCAGCGTCTTAACAGTGCAATTTTTCGCACAGATTTTACGCAGAAAAATTCTAACACAGATTCTACGCAGCAGCATTCTGTGTAAAATCTGCGAATAGTTTCTGCGTAAAATCTGTGCGAAAAA
>CALMBD010000197.1 GCA_937861115.1 uncultured Bacteroidota bacterium
AGGGCTTCCTCGCCGTTCCAGGCCACGACAATCCTGAAATTGCCCGCTTCCAGATGGTTGCTCAGGACGTGGTGGTTGATCGGCTCATCGTCCACGATCAGCACCGTTACCGGATTTGCGCCCAGGTCGGGCAGATCGGCATGGGTCGCACGGGGCATCAGACTTTGACTTTGCTCCGGAAAAGCAAGCGCGCGGGCAAGGTCGGTACGTACCACAACGGGGGCGTCTTCTCCTGCACGCGGCAGGGTAAAGAAAAACGACGCTCCCGCTCCCGGCTCTGATTTGACCCAAATGCTACCTCCATGCAGATCAATCAGGCTTTTGCTGATCGCAAGGCCGAGGCCTGTTCCGCCAAACTCCCGCTCGATAGAACCATCGGCCTGTTCAAACGCTTCGAAGATGTGCTGCTGCTTGTCGCGGGCTATTCCGATGCCCGTATCTTCCACAAACACTTCGATCATCTCCACCGTTTCCCCTCCCGATACAGGCTCGGCTTTGCTTGCGCGCGCGCCCACACGCACGTGCCCGTGTGCCGTAAACTTTATGGCATTGCCCACCAGGTTGAGCAATACCTGTTGAAGCCGGTCTTCGTCGGCAAATACCGGCGGCAGTGTGTCGGGCACCATGTTTTCCAGACTGACATCCTTGTCTTGCACAAGCGGGCGGCATATTTGCAGCACGACGTCGGTCAGGGCGCGAAAATCGAGCGAGGTGGTGCGCAATTGCAGGTCCTTTTCCCGAAGTTTGGCAAAATCGAGCAGGTCGTTGACCAGTCCGGAGAGGCGCTTGCCCGATGTGATGACAAGAGACAGTTCTTCGCGTTGTTTTTCTTCTGAAAATTTACCCACGCCGTCGAGCAGGCTCTCGGACAGGCCGATGATGCCGTTGAGCGGGGTGCGCAGTTCGTGGGAGGTATTGGCGAGAAACTGGTCTTTCAGTTTGTCGGCCAGCCGGAGACGCTCGTTGAGCAGTTGCTCGTTTTGGAGCCGCCGCGCCTGCTGTCGCGTCAAAAGTCGGGCGATGGTATAGATCAGCAATCCGGTCATCAGGAGGTACAACAGGTATGCCCACCAGGTCTGGTACCAGGGCCGGAGAATCGTAAAGGTGAAGCCGGCCCCCGTCTTGTCGCCGGCAAATGGATTTTTTGCCCGCACCACAAACCGGTATGTGCCGGGCGGCAGATTGGTGTATTCTTTCTCCGATCTTTCGGTCCAGGCCGACCATTTCTGATCGTAGCCTTCCAGGCAGTAACTGTAACGTGTGTTTTCCGGTTTTTCAAAATCGGGGGCGGCAAACTGGAACTGCATGGAATTATCCCGGAACGGCAGCTCCGGCGGAGGCAGCAGGCCCGGGTGCCAGTCATACGCATAAACCGAGTCGGCGCCTGCCCTGACGTATCGCAGCAAGACAGGAAAACCGCCGCTATACAAGGTTGAATCGGGGGTTGCGCCGGCGTCGAAACGATACAGCCGGGTTGCGCCGCCCATCCAGGCGAGGTTTTCATTTTCCTGGTATATGCCGCCCTGGAAAAGGTCGCGCGTGTCGGGCAGCATTTCAAAAGGGTGCGATACGATATCCCATTTGCCCTCCCGGGTTTCCCGTCGCCATTCCAGATGGAGACCGGCGGGAGAAGGCGCCCAAAGCCACACATGCCGCCCGGGGCCGGTCGCGGCAAACCAAACCGGAGGATCGGGCGTACTGGCCGTCTCGTCGAATCCGAATCGCACAAACCTGCTCTTTGTCGCATCGAAGCGATAGGAACCGTACAGTGAAGATCGAAAGATCAGTTCGTCGCCCCACCGAAATATCTTCTGGTCGCCAACCAGGGGCTTTCCCGGCAGGCTGTCGAAATGGGTGATCCGGTAACCGCCTCCCGGGTCGGGCTCTATCTTGCCAAAGCCGCGGTTCCGAAAACCCGCCCAGATCCGCCCTTTATTGTCCTCCCGCACGGCGCGCACCAGCAGGTTCTTGTCGGTGATCAGTTCCGGGCGCGTCCAACCACCCGCAGCATTTCGAAACCGGTATAACCCTTTGTCGCCGCCGGCAAACAAAACGGAGGGGTCGCTCCCGGATACTTCCAGCGCATAGACGGGTCCCAGGTTGTCGGCATGAATCTTTCTCAATTGGCCGCCGCTTTCCAGGGCATACACCCCTGAACCGGTTGCCAGGAGCAGTATGGAACGGGAGATGCCGGGCGGGCTGATTGTTTCGAGGGTAAAAACCTGATCGCGTAAGGCGCCTATCCTGACGAAGCGCGCCGGCGACCAGCCGTCTTCTGCCGGCACCATTTTGTAAAGTCCCAGGTTAGTACCCGCATACAAAACGCCTTCATGCCTTTTAATACACAGCACGGCGGCGTCGAGGCCAAGGGCCGCATCCCAGTATTCAAACGGAGCGTACAGCGAAATGCGATTGAGGCCCTGGTTCAGGGCCGTCCACAAGCCTTGCTGCTTATCCAGAAAAAGGTAATGAACGGTATTGTCGCTCAATCCCAGCGAGCGGTCGATATGACGCAGCAGACTGCCGTCCTTCCCCATCACGTACACGCCGCCACTGAGGGTCGCAAAGGCAAAATCACCTTCGGGAAGGCTGATGCCGTGGTAGAGTTCTTCACTGCGCCATCGATCCATCAAATATTGAAATTCCGGTGGCCTGGTTCGATTGCCGGAAACGGTATCGTAGAGCCAGATTCCGTTCTTTTGGGTCCCGATCATCAATCTCCCGGAATAGTGCGGAAGGATAAAAGATATGGTTTCGCTATCGAATTGCCTGCTGCCGGGCAATTCCCGGAAGGCATTGTCGCGCCATACGCACAGGCCTTTCCCGGCAAGTTTGAGCAAATACTGGCCGTCGATTGAATAGGCCCTCAGATAGGCATCCGGGATGCGCAGCACCTGTACCTGTCCTTGATGCAGCATCAGCAGGGTTTGCCGGCTTTGGAAAAAGACGGTATCGCCGAGGATATGAACAGATCGGATCACGCCGAAATCGCGATCTGTGGGCGACAATTTTCCAAGCAGGGAGACAAACCGGCGCCTGCCCCTGGCATTGCTCTGAAGGAAACCGAACTCACCCGCACCGCCCACATACACCACACCGGCGGCATCTATCGCCAGCGAAAAAGCACCGCCTGTGGCGCCTTCCACCCGCTGCCATTCGTGGCCGTCGAATTCCAGCAGGCACTCATTGTTTCCAACGTAAATAATGCCGCGTGTATCCTGCAGCACTGTCCAGTTTTGCGTACCGGCGCCATAATCCCGGCTGCCGTAGCTGCGAATCAGCGACTGTCCGAGCTCGCCGTTGCGGCGCTCCTGTTGCCCATTAAGGGACTGCATTGCCGGGAGCACGGCGCCCAGGACAAATAAAACGCGAAAAAGAGAACAGGCTTTCAGATTGATCAATAGACAGGGGCGACGCAAAAGCGCGTCGCGTGGAAGCAAATTTTGGCATTTTTTCCATGCCGGCAAACTTTTATTTACTGCGGCATTATTTCATGCCACCCAGCATTTCTTTTGCCTGCCTGGCAAAAGTGTGGGTTTTCTGCGCAGCAATAGCCTGAAATGCTTGCCTGGCATCTTCTGTCCTGTCGAGTTTTAGCAGCGCAAGTGCGGTGTACCAGTCGGCAGATTCACGGTCGTAGCTATCGGCACTAACCTGATCCAGCGCCTTAATAGCCGCTTCAGGGTCGCCGGAGGCGAGCAGGGATATGCCGAGAAAATGATACGCTTCGGATTTTTGCAAAAACGAGGGATCCGACAAAAGGATATTCAACTCGTCGATCGTGGCTTTGTAATTGCCTTTGGCATAGGCATTCCGCCAGGCCTCGGCTTTTGCATCGCGCGCCTCCGGGGCGGGCGGAATGGAGAAGTTGGCGGCATAGAGATCTTCAGACGATGTTGCGATCGGGGCATCCGGCCGGTTCATGAGCCACAGGGGCAAAACCACCACCAGCAAGGCGACGACTGCTGCCGCTGCATATATGATGCGGGAATACATGCTGATGCTGCGTACTTTGGTTTCCCGGGCCGGGAAAGAGAGGGTTTGAGCGTCCATATTCATCATCAGTTTTTTGCCGTAAACAGTCAGGTCTGCTTCGAGTCGCCGGTCGCCTTCTTCCCGGATTGCTGCGTTCATGGCTGCATATTCCGCGATCTCGGTCGCAAAAGCAGGGTCGTCGGCCAGCCGCTGCTCGAAGGTGTTTTTTTCCGCTTCCGACATTTTGCCGGACTCGTATTGCCGAAGGAGGTCATATAGGATTTCGTTCATGTCGTTTTTAATTGAT
Organism: uncultured Bacteroidota bacterium; assembly: GCA_937861115.1. Classification (GTDB taxonomy): domain Bacteria; phylum Bacteroidota; class Bacteroidia; order Chitinophagales; family Saprospiraceae; genus M3007. Next base: position 4,283 of record CALMBD010000197.1, read on the forward strand.
CGTCCATAATCGTTAGACGGATACAGTGGCAAAAATATCAATGCCGGCCTCAAGTTGTTAATAAGTTTGTTACCTTTGACAATACATAACTGATTTCAGACACGCGCTGTATAAAATTCCGGAAATGCGTTTTTCGGTTTTTTTAATCCATCCTACTATGAAGCGTCCTCAAAATGCGTGAATCTGTTATTTGATGAAGACATTTTTTTTCTGGCCTGCACTGCTTGTCTTGTGTATTGTCTTTTCCTGTCAACCTCCCACAACTTCCCCCGCTACACAAACCGGCAGCCCAAAATCCGAGGCTAACCCTTTCCGCCAAAAAGCGGAAGCTTTGAACGAGGCCGGTGAGGCGGATAGTGCCCTTGTGTATGCCCTGCAGGGCGCCGCTGTTGCAGAAAAAGCAAACAACTGGCCCGAATGGGGAAAATCAAAGGTACAGGAGGGGCTTGCACTGTATTACCTGAGCAGGCTCCAGGAAGCCGCTGCGCTGATGCCTGGCCTTGAGGAAAAAGGCACTGCCAATATTCCCGCCGACGACGATTTCTGGGGCGCTTATTACAATTTTGCCGCGATCATTTATTTTGAACAGGGTGATTTTGAAAAAGCGCTGCAGTACGGCCTTCAGGAAATCGCCTTTTATAAAGCCAACGGCAACCGCAAGTTGCTGGCCGATGCTTACCACAATATTTCCTTTTCCTATCGCAGTAAAGGCGATTTCGATCGATCTGCAGAGTATGCGCAATCGGAGTTGCAGATATTTCTGTCCGATTCAACCACTTCCGAGGCGGCGGTGATCTCATCCTACAACAACCTGAGCCAGGTTTATTACCGCAAAAAGGACTACAACCAGGCCATATTAAGTGCGCAACATGCACTCGCCATGCTGGATAAGGATTTCCCGGGAAAGGACCCGTTCGACCTTATCATTGCCTACAACAACCTGGCCAGCGCATATACGGAGCAAGGTGAATTCGGGCCGGCATCCGATGCCTTGCAGCAAGCCCTGAAGGTGCATGAACAGTACAGTCTGAACACCAATATAGAGTCTACCTGGCAAAACCTGGGATTCGTTTACCGCCGCATGGGGAAATATCCGGAAGCCCGAGTCTATTTGTTACAGGCCCTGGAGTTGCAAAAAAGCCAGTACGGCGACAACCACCCCAGTGTTGGAAAGACCTACCGCCACCTTGGTTACGTCGCCAACAGGCTGGGTGATTTAAGGGGTGCTCTGTTGTATTATCAACTTGCCCTGAAAACGCTGACCGACTCCTTCCCCCATGAAAATATCCTGGCCAATCCGGCGGTACAGCGGGTAAATGCTTACCTGGATTTCCTGCTCACCCTTCGGGACAAGGGAGAAACCCTGCGGCAACTGGCCCAGCAGGAACACAACCAGCAGTTCCTGGAAGCCTCTCTGGCCACTTTCGATGTGGCGATGAGTCTGCTCGACACCATGCGCACCGAATACCAGGAAGGCTCCCGGCAATTCTGGAACCGGGAAGCACGCCCCATCGTGGAAGGCGCCATCGGCACGGCACTGGAAATCCACCGTCTTACCAAAGACGCCGGTTACCTGGAGCAGGCATTTCGGTATACCGAAAAAAGCAAGGCCCTTTTACTTGCCGACGCCCTGCGTGAATCTGCCGCCAAACAAAAAGCGGGGATACCTGAAAATCTGTTGCAGGAGGAGAAAGACCTGAAAATAGACATTGCCTTTTATAAAAAACAGATTTTCAGGGAGCAGCAGAAATCCGAACCGGACGCGGCTAAAATTCTGCGCTGGCAGAAAGAGATATTTGAACGTCGCCGCGACAATGAGTTGCTGTTAAAAAAACTGGAAGCCTCCTATCCCGAGTATTACCGGATCAAGTACAGCCATGAGCCGTTGTCTGTCGCAGACGTACAGCAAAAACTGCCGCAAGGCAGCGGCATACTGGAATATTTCAGCGGCGACAGCGCTGTATTCGCTTTTTATCTCGACAAAACGGGCCTCAAAGGCCTGCAACTCGAAACCGGCGCCACCTTCTCCGACAAATTGAATACGTTTATCGGAAGTCTGCGCGACCGCGCATGGGTACTCGAACACGGGCGCGGCAAGGAGGCTACGGCACAATTTGCCGCCGATGCCCGGGCTTTCTGGAAAACGCTGGCGGCTCCCGTCGTCGATACGGCGCCGGATAACCTGATTGTCATTCCGGACGGGAACCTTTCGTACCTGCCATTCGAGCTATTGCTTGTTCGGGACAACAATCCGAATGACACCTATGCCGATCTGCATTACCTGCTTCGTCAATCTTCCGTGCGGTACGAATACTCCGTGGCCATGACGCTTCAGCCGGCACTCGTTCAGAAACCCCGTCGACTGTTTGCAGGCTATGCCCCAGAGTACGATAACGAGGGCCTGACAACTGCACGCGGTGAAGACCTCGGCTGCCGCGAATCGAACCCTTCCGACTTTGCCGCGCTCGGCAACAACCAGGAGGAGGTATCACAGATTGCCCGGCAACTTGGCGGTCAGGCATTGCTTGGCCCGAAAGCCACCGAAGCGCATTTCAAGCAGTATGCGCCCGAGTCCCGCATCCTCCACCTCGCGATGCATGGTTTCCTCAATGACTGCGACCCGCTGTACTCCGGTCTGGTGTTCAGCCGGGTGGTCGGCGCCACCGGAGCAGACACCCTCGAAGACGCAGACGGAATCCTTCACGCATACGAAATATACAACCTGCCCCTGAATGCCGATCTCGCCGTGTTGAGCGCCTGCAATACCGGGCGCGGTCAACTGGCCAAGGGAGAAGGTATTATGAGCCTGGCCCGTGCATTTAAATACGCGGGCTGTGCCAATATTCTGATGAGCCTGTGGCAGGCCGACGACCAGTCGACCGCCCAGATCATGCAGGGGTTCTACCAGTACTTGAAACAGGGGCTGGGCAAAGACGAAGCCATACGGCGAGCCAAGCTGGATTACCTGGCTGCCGACAGCCGCAACCACCCGTTTTTCTGGGGCGCTTTTGTGCTGATCGGCGACGATGCACCGGTACCTACTTCGACGCCGTGGAATACCTGGCTGCTGTGGGGCCTTGTTCCCCTGACCCTGTTTGCCGGCTGGTATTTTTTCAAAACACGTAAAAACAAGGCGCTGCAGCATTGAGATTCAGTCCCCAAGACCCGTCTATATGATTGTTATTTCCTATTTTTAAAATTTTTAAATCCTCCCCTTATGGCAGTTATTAAAAAAGTTCAGGTTGCCGATCCAGGTGTAAGTTTTCAACTTGATCTGAGCGGACTGATTTCGCCTACACAATCCCTGCCGAACCTTACGGTGGATGTAACCATTTTGAATCCCGACGGAAGTTCACGCAATTCCGTGTTGAACATGAATTCGCCCATATTCGACTCCAGCAACAACAGCGTGCTGGAGATACTCATGCCTTACGGCGATGTCGTCTATCCGGAAGGCCATCAGGTGAAGGTGAGTATTTCGGCATTTTATAAGCTCGGCGGCGAAACCCACATGGTTGATTCGGTGCGCGATTTATCCGTTGATGCACAAAGCGGTAAATTCAACGTCAACGTCGTCTGATATGCCCTCCGACCGATATTCACCGGACGGCATTGAGCGCCCTGATGAATATTTGAGGAGAATAGTTGAAAGCACGATCCGACTCCTGCTTTCAACCACTTTGCTTTTAATGACACCTAATTTCATGCTAAGTGCCTGAACAAGGCACTTGAAACTTTCTATATTATGGCACGAATAAACAAAGTCCAGGTTGCCGACCCGGGCGTAGCGTTTACCCTGAGTTTCGATGTCGGCGATATTCCGACGGGCTCCAGGCTTACCGATATCTCCATTACTGCAACCGTACAGGACAACAGTGTTACCGGTACGCCGTCATTCTCCGTGACGACCGCTTTTTCCAACCTGGCCAATCCTATCACCGACACGACGCTGGTTATTATCATGCCTTTTGGCGACAGCACCTGGGCTTCGGGCCACAACATGGTCGTTTCGGTGGCCCTTCATTCGGTGTCCGTTCCTAACCTGAACAGTCTGGTCATTCCCAGCGCAGGCGCTACTTCGCAGTCGGGTGAATTCGACTATACCGTTGCGGCTCTTCCCGCCGCCAGTCTCAAACAGAGCCTGAAGCGGTTTTTCGGGTTGAAATAGGCCTTTTTCGGATACGGGTGAATTTATACCCCAAAAAACCGATCTTTGTTAATCGAACTTACTGTGACTATCATGAGCAATACACTGCGACACACGGCTATTTTCTTGTTTACACTACTGGCAACGCAATTTGCCAGCGCCCAAAGCGAACCGGAGCAATATTCCACGATCTTTGAGAAACTGACCGCTACGGAAGGGAATGAACTGACTTTGGAGACAGATCTCACCTCTTTTATCGGACAAAAAAAGACCAACAATTATTTGCCGGGTGTATTGCGGACAAAAGACGGGAAGTCGTATCAGGTGGAGATCAGGCCACGCGGGCGTTATCGCAGGAAGGTATCGCAAATACCGCCCATGAAAATCCGGTTCAGTGAAGACGAATTGCGGGCGGAGGGGCTTGATACGCTCAATGAGATCAAAATTGCGCTGCCGTGTTTCGATTCGGACGAAGGCAACGAGTTGATCGTAAAGGAATACCTCGCCTACCGGCTTTTTGAAAAAGTATCGGATGCCTACTTCCGTGCGCGTCTCATCAACCTGACAATCATCGACACGTATGATACAAAGTCGAAGCCCAAAAAAATGACCGCTATATTCGTAGAAGACGAGGAAGAGGTGGCCGAGCGGCTCAACAGCGTACCGGAAGAAGAATTCGGTGTACCCATGGACCAGTTTGAACAACAACAGGCCGCGCGGGTCGCTGTTTTCCAATACCTGATCGGCAATACCGATTGGGACTTTAGCATGCACCGCAATGTGCAACTGTGCAGGATGAAGGAGAATGGCAAGGTGATCGTATTGCCCTATGATTTTGATTTTTCGGGTCTCGTCAGCGCTCCTTATGCAGTGCCCTCTTCGGAAAGTGGCCTGAGAAATGTACGCGAGCGTTTTTTGATGTCATCGGGCATTGATGCAGCCGCCTTGAAAGCGGCTGTCAGCGACATCAAGCCACTGGAGAAGACCTTTTATGAAGTGTGCAACTCAAAATTCCTGTCCAGATCTGCCAGAAACGACATGATCGGCTTTCTGAAAAGCTTCTTTAAAAACATGGAAGGCAAGGACGAAGCGCCGGTCACGATGAAGAATTAGTCATCATCTGCCGCAGTTTTTGAAGGCAACTGTACTTTTTGCTGTTTACACTGCCTGCATTGGCAAAACCGATGCGCTCGGCTATTTCTTCCGAGCTGTATCCCCAGTATTCAGAATCGAGCAAAATTTGTTTGCATACATCACCCAGTTCCTGCAGGTAGCGGATGGCCTGCCTGACCTGGTCGGATTGCGCCAAACGGTGTAGCAGGTCGTCGTCGCCGGCCTTTTCAGGCACGAGTTCCAGCGACTCCGTCGAATGGGTATTTTTTTGACGGATCAGGTCGATGCACTTGTTTGAAAAAATACGGGTCAGGTAGGTCAGGATCGTGCTGTCGCCCCTGAAAACGCCATTGACCAATTGTCGCCGCAACGCAATCACTGCCGAATTATATGCCGTCAGCAAATCGTCCTGTTCCAGGGTGCGGTATTTTTGACGGTTTTGCCTCACCATCGAAAAATACTGCTCGTACAGGTGCCTGATAGATTGCTCCTGCCGACTGCCGCCCGCCTGAATTTCAGCGATAAAATATTCGTCTGTATACTGCATGTAACTCCGTTTGCCAAAATATCGGCCAATATTACTGTAAAACGGCCCGTATTTTTCACAGGCCGCCAATTTCTTTTATTTCTTTATGTTTGCCCAGCCTGAAGCATCCCTTTCAGACCGGTTTCACTATGTAAACGCTCAACCGATATGGCCGAAAATAAAGCAGAACTACTGTACGTGGAGGACGATGAAAGCCTGAGTTTCGTTACCCGGGACAACCTCGAACTCAATGGCTATCACGTCACCTACTGCGAAGACGGACAGAAAGCCCTGGATATCATACGGTCGGCAAAGAAGTTTGACCTGTATATTCTGGACGTAATGCTGCCCGAAGTGGACGGATTCACCCTTGCCCAGGAGATTCGGAAGCGGGATGAAGTGGTACCCATTATTTTCCTGACGGCCAAAAGTATGAAACAGGACAAAATTCACGGCCTTACCATCGGCGCCGACGATTATATCACCAAGCCCTTCAGCATCGAAGAGCTCCTGCTGAAAATAGATATCTTCCTCCGCCGCACAAAATACGCCAACATCCTGAAGTCCAGCACCCCTGTGTCGATCGGGCATTACACTTTCGACTACAAAAACCTGCAACTTTCACACAGCGATTATGAGGAGACACTTACCCAAAAGGAAGCCGATCTGCTCAAACTGCTCAGCGAAAACCGGAATCAGGTGGTGAAACGCTCCTTTATCCTGGAAACTATTTGGGGCAAAGACGACTATTTCCTGGGACGCAGCCTCGACGTGTTTATTTCCCGCCTGCGCAAATACCTTAGCCTCGACGACCGTATCAAGATCGAAAACATCCACGGCGTGGGATTCAAGTTCCGGGTGGATGATTAATGAAGGGAACAAATCCCGGTAGCGGCCTGGCGTTCTACTATCGGGTGGCATTTTATGCATTCATTCTATATAGAATACAACAACGCGCGCATCCATTGTCTGCGCTTCGGGCAGGGCGCACACCTGTTGGTAGCCTTGCACGGATTTGGCGACCGGGCCCGCCTGTTTGCCATTCTGGAAAAAGCACTTGTAAAACGGTACACCGTCGTAGCGTTCGACCTTCCTTTCCACGGACAAACGGAATGGCCGCACCGGACCTTCACCAAACAGGACACGCTTGCCATCGTGCACAAGATCATGGAACGGGAAGGCAAAAGCCGCCTGAGCCTGATGGGGTACAGCTTCGGCGCCCGCCTGACGCAGGCCATGCTGCCTGACCTGCTGCCTGTGCTCGACAAGCTTTACCTGCTTGCACCCGACGGGTTGCAAACCAAGGGTATGTCGACCGCCGTGCGTACACCCGTCTGGGTACGCAAAGCGCTGTTTTATACCCTTAAAAACCCAGGGTGGTTCCTCAGCCTGCTGAATCTCGGCCGCCGTTTACGTATTGTGCCGCCGCTTATCCTCCACTTTCTTTCCTTTAACCTGACGCGTCCCGAACGGTTCCGCCGGACGTTCGGCTGCTGGTTTGCACTCGACTCTTTTTACCTGCCGCGGAGCCGCATCAAATCGATCTGGCGCGATTCCGGGTTGCGGGTCGACATTTATTTTGGCACCAAAGACGAGATGATCCGCTACAAAACGGTCAAAAAAATGGTAGAGGGCGTCCGCAATGTGCGCATCTACCTGATGGATGCCGGGCACCGGCTCATCGGTGAAGACCTGCGGGACAGGATGATCGAAAACTGAGCACCTTATTTACCTGTTGCTTTCCACCCTGCCCTGATTTTCAAAAAAGCGCAGTTCCAGGTCGTTGCCGTCGAACACTGCATACGAGTTGAAATGGAGCCACTCCCCCAGGTTGATGTAGCGGCTTCGGCCGTTGTTCAGCAGCCAGTCGATCGGCAGGTGGCGATGGCCGAAGATGAAATAGTCGGGCGCGATACCCTGCCCGATCTTGCGGTGGCAGTACTGCAGCAGCCATTCGCGGTCTTCTCCCAGCCAGTCGCGCTCTTCGGGAGGCATGGCTGCCCGGCTTTGTTGCGAAGAGAAATTGGCCAGTCGCGTGCCCAGATCGGGATGCAGCCACCGGAACATCCACTGCGAGAGCGGGTGCGTAAACACCTTTTTCATACGCTTGTAGCCCTTGTCGTTGGGGCCCAGACCATCGCCGTGGCCAATAAAAAAGGTTTTCCCGCCTATTTCCCGTTGTATGGGCGCCCTGAAGACCGGGATACCCAACTCCTGCTCAAAATACCCGAACATCCACAGGTCGTGATTGCCGGTAAATACCGTGACCGGCACTCCCCCGTCGCGCAATTCGGCCAATGTGCCCAGCAGGCGGCTAAACCCCTTTGGAACGACCGATTTATACTCAAACCAAAACTCAAACAGGTCTCCGACCAGAAAAATCTCTTCTGCCTCGGGCGCCACCCTCTGGAGCCAGCGCACGACCTGGCGCTCGCGCTCGCGCGAGGGCAGGCGCGCATCGGCGCCGAGGTGGAAGTCAGAAGCAAAAAAAGTTTTTTTCACGGTGGACGGTGGACGGTGGACGGTGGACGGTAGACGGTGGACGGTAGACGGTGGATGGTGGATGGTGGACGGTGGACGGTGGACGGTGGACGGTAGACGGTGCAAAGGTAGAACAGGAATTTGTAGTGTTGGATATGCATGTAAGGGAACGAGCCAATCGGAACACGCTTTGCATTCCCCAATCTGCCTTACCTTTGCCGGCCCAGTAACCAGTAACCAGTAACCAGTAACCAGTAACCAGTAACCAGTAACCAGTAACCAGTAACCAGTAACCAGTAACCAGTAACCAGTA
>CALMBD010000198.1 GCA_937861115.1 uncultured Bacteroidota bacterium
CCCGGCACGTATAACGAACAGGTACTGGTAAACAAGGAGTTAACGATAAAGAGGGCGACGGCGACGAAGCCGGTGATTGATTTCACGGGCACGCCCGGCCTTGCAAGCGGCAAATTGACGCTGTTCGAGATCACGTCGCCCAACGTGACGATAGAGGGCCTTGATTTCGAAGTGGATGTGACGAAGGTCGGCAGCGCGATACTGGCGAGTTCGGCGACGTTGAACAACCTGACGATCAAGGACAACGATATCAACCCATACCGTTCGGGTGCGGGCACGGTATCGTACAGTCTGCGCAATGCCATCAGCATCAACCACGGCGTATACCGGATCAACAGTGTTAACCCGACGATATTGGTACAGAACAATACGGTAAGTTACAACCTCGGCGTCGACGTTATGGCAGGCACCTCTGACGATGCGGGCTTCCGCGCGGGTGTGGCGACAGACGAGGGCGGTGGCACTATTACGCAGAATACGCTTCAGACGATCAACCACGATGTGATAGTTCGTTTTTCGGGCAATGCAGGGGGAGCAAGCATCACGAACAACAACCTGAACGGCGGGGGAATAGAACTGGCGGACCAGAATGCCGCGGCAGGAACGTTCACGGTTTCCAATAACATATTTACGTACGGCCCGGTAAATGATCCGGCAGTAGGCTTGCTTCGGATCAAGGATAACTACAACAGCATTCCGCACGTCATATCTTCGAATACATTCAATTACGACGGCTGGGCGGTATCGCTGGAGAACATGAACAGCATAACGCTGGATGGCAACACGTTCACATCGTCGTCGCCCACGGCCCATGCCGTGGTTGTCAACACGAAGGCGATCGTGAGCCTGTCGAACAGCATCGTACAGGTACCGATAGCGGCCACGCTGACGAACAACAACTTTAACGGGACGGGTACTGCACTGACGTTCCAGAACCACGACAGCGACAATGATTCCTATGGAACGATCACGCTGGGCAGTGTGGGCAATGAGAACAATTTTGCCTCCACACTCGGTTCGTTTATCCATCTGGACAATGAATCAGGCCCTTCAAATGGTACCGTTTTCCCCAATTATAATGCTATAATCGGAGCAGGCGCATCGGCCATTACCACCAAAGAAGCCTGGATGACAAATCTGGATGCCTCCAATAACAAATTCGATGTGGGAAGTGGTCTGGAATTGCCCTCGGCCATGACCCTGACCGGCTTGTATACGCTCGAAGACAAAATCCGGCACGCTATCGATGATGCTGCAACAGGTTTTGTCACCGCAGTAGCAACCAAAGCCTATGTCACACCAAACAGTTTTGTGACACCGCCCAACACTACTCCGTCCATTCAACGCGGCATTGATATTGTTCCGGGGGGAGGTACGGTGCATATCCAGGGTGGCACAAACTACACCGGCGGCGCAGACGGTACCTCCAAGGATGTAAGACTGGTACCTGGCGCCAGTCCGGCCTGTGTGACGATCGCCGGAAACCTGACGCTTAATGCCGGAGATTTCCTTGATATGGAAATCAACGGCACGACGGCATGCGCCGACTATGATCAGTTTACTGTAAACGGCACGGTAACGCTTGGCGACGCCACGCTGACCCTGACGCTGGGTTATACCCCGACGATAGGTGACCAGATCACAATTATTGACAACGACGGCATAGATGCGGTATCCGGAATATTCGCCCAGGGGTACTCGATCACTGTAGGTGGCCATACCTTCGATATCAACTATGCAGGGGGCGACGGCAACGATGTAGTCCTGACCAAATGTTCCGGCAGTGTGCTTAATTCAAGTACCGGGAAACTATTCTGCTCTATTCAGGATGCCATAGACGATCCGACTACGGTCAATGGCAATACTATTGTAGTATCTGCGGGAACATACAATGAAAATATCGTCATAAACAAGGCACTGAACTTGGTATGCGCCAACACAGACGTACCATGCACAGGTGTTCGTGCGCCGGAAAGTGTGATTACCGGCACTTTGGCCAGCGGCACGGCTACCGTCACTATCGCGGCGGACAATGTCAACATAAACGGCTTTACCATAACCAATCCGCTTGGATCCTATGGTATTTGGACGCAAGGCAGGAATAATCTCGATATCAAGAACAATATAATTACAGATATCGGAAACAGTTCCAGTGGCTCCGGAGCCTCCTATGGCGTTGCCATAAAGATGGGCAGTGCGGCCAATATGGATGATATCATCGTATTGGGCAACTGCGTAAGTGACATTCGCGGCGGTGAAAACACCTCTCTTTCCGGGGCTGCTGCGAAAAGTAACAATGGAAGCGGCGTTGGTATTGGCGCGGGATTTTCCGATGCGGCTTTCGATATAACGAACCTGACGATAACCGGGAATACGATAAATAATATCTCTGCATGCGACAATGATTTCAGCGACGGCGGAAAAGGTGCTTATGGCGTACTGATCAACGTAGGCGCAAGCGCAACGGTAGGTAAAGCGGTGAGCCCGCTGGTTCAGAATAATGACATCACCAATCTCGCAGGGCATTGGTCGCATGGTGTGGGCCTTGAAGGCGAAACGCCCGGCGCCATGATATTGAACAACTACGTCAATAATCTTACAGATACGAAAGGAAATACAGACGCTATCGGTGTGTTGCTGGAAGATAATGACGGCGCTGCTACTGTGGAAATTCACAATAACAGCTTCACAAATATGGCACTGGCCATCAAGAATTTGATGGCCCCAACCGTGGATGCCATGTGTAACTGGTACGGCACTGCCAATGCTGTGACTATCGCTGGCTTGATTTCCGGGAATGTAACCTACTCCTCCTACCTGACCAGCGGTACGGATGGAAGCGCGGCTACTGGCTTCCAGCCTTCCGGCGCTTGCGACGGTACGCCGGTAATGATCACCTCGGCAGTTCAATCTCCGCAACTTTGTGCCAGCCTCGGTTCCATCGAGGTGAGCTACACAGGCGGTACGGGTCCTTATGATATCGCCTGGTCGGGCGCCGGAAGCGGCTCTGCGATAGGCGTTTCCAATCCATATACGATTACCGGACTTGCAGCCGGCATGTACGACATTACAGTTACCGATACTTACGGCTCGACCGGCACGGGAAGTGCCACGGTGCTGTATCATCCGGTGACGAACGTAACACAATCGACAACACATGCGACAATTCAGGATGCCATCGATGCGGCTACGACCGGCGATGCCATTTCAGTTTGCGCGGGCACTTACGTTGAAAATATTGTCGTCAACGAAGAAGTCAGCATAACAGGCGCGGGCCAGGCCTCGACCTTTATTCTGCCGGCAGTTTCCGGTCCGGGGTGCACCAGTGGCGGCGGTTCCATTTGTCCGGGCGGCAGCAATGTTGTCCTCATACAGGCCAACAATGTCAGCATTCAGCAGTTGACAATTGACGGCGACAACCCCGGTCTGACCAGCGGCGTCGTTGTCGGTGGTGCTGATTTGGATGCCCGCAACGGTATTATTACCGACCATACGATGGGTGTTTACAACAACCTGTTCGTGGATAACGTGACCGTGAAGAACATATTCCTGCGCGGCATTTATGCTTCCTCCGGTGGAACTTTCACGTTCAGCAACAATACAGTGGACAACGTCCAGGGCGATCCCGGGTCGATAGCCATGTTTAACTTCGGTGGCGCCGGTCAGTTTACCGGCAACATGGTGAGCAATGCCAATGATGGTATCGCTTCCAACTGGTCTAAAGGTTCTACCTATTCCGGCAATACCGTGACCGGTTCGGGCAGTGGTATCCACACCGATAACAACGGCGGCAGCGGCGGCGTCGGGGATGTAATTCAAAACAATACCGTATCGAATAGTACGGCTGGCGGTTACGGTATTTGGGTGTTTGCTCCCTACGTACAGGTGCAGGTTTTGGAAAATACCATCAACAATGTGGATGTGGGTCTGGCCAACGCCGGCCAGTTTGCTGCTGTGACAACCCTGTTCCAACGCAATACGGTAGACGGCATGAACAAGCCCAACAGCACGGGGGTTTATCAAACCACAAGCCTGTTCGGATTTGGCTTCGCCAATGTGTCTGGTCTGTATGAAAACAACTTTATACAAAACAACACCGACGCGTTTTACCCCGAATATCATACCGGGAATACAAACACGATCACGGCGAACAACAACGCCATAACCGGCAATACCAATGGCGTAACACTTGCACCTATGGGAGGTACCCTGGTCGAGGATTTCACCTGTAACTGGTGGGGTTCATCATCTGCCGCGACCGTCGCTTCCAATGCGGCTGGCAGCGCCAATTTTACCTCCTGGCTTATAAATGGTACGGACGACCAGCCGGGCACGCCGGGATTCCAGCCTGTAGCCCTGGCTTGCGACGGTACGCCGGTGATGATCACCTCGGCAGTTCAATCTCCGCAACTTTGTGCCGGCCTCGGTTCTATTGAGGTGAGCTACACAGGCGGTACGGGTCCCTATGATATTGCCTGGTCGGGCGCCGGAAGCGGCTCTGCAATGGGTGTTTCCAATCCATATACAATTACCGGTCTTGCAGCCGGCATGTACGACATTACAGTTACCGATACTTACGGCTCGACCGGCACGGGAAGTGCCACGGTGCTGTACCACCCGGTGACAAACGTAACGCTGGCAACAACATACGCAACGATTCAGGAAGCCATCAATGCGGCCAGTGCCGGTAATGTGATTGCTGTGTGTGCAGGTACGTACACGGAAAATCTGACTGTAAACAAGGCATTGACCATCAATGGTCCGAACGTGGGTATTCCGGGCACTGGCGTCAGGGTTCCGGAAGCCATCCTTTCGAATTGTAATATGGACATTACCGCCGCAGGTCTTGTAATACTGGACGGTTTCCATGTCTATCAGACGGACAACAATACCGATGTGATTTTGATTTCCGGCGGCACGGCAGCGACCATTCAAAATAATATTCTCGAAAGAGTGGGCGCATTGCCCGGCCAATTCGTCCGAGCGATCACCACTTCTGCCGGTGCAGGTGTAAAAACCATTCAGGACAACCTGTTTACGGGTGATTTGTCCGGTGGACTGTTCAGCGGTCACAAAACCTGGCAAAGCGGCATTTATGTAAACGGCGCTGCCAGTACCGTCAATATTTTGAATAATACCTTTGAAAACTGCCGCACGGGCATCAACCTGGACGATTTCAATGCCGGTATTTCGCTGGTTGGTAACACATTCGACAACAACGGCACACACCTGTCCTTCGGCGGCACAGTGCCTACCACAGGTTCTTATGTACTGGGCGCTAATGACTTTAAAATTCCCGGCGATGCGTTTGTAAACCTGAGCAATGTTGCCACAACATTCCGCCTCGACATTACAAGCAGTACATTTATTGGTACGTCTTTCAGCGCCCTTCCCCTGGCAACGCTGTATGGCATTGAGGCTGGCATGTACCACCGCGGAAGGAGCGGCAAAAATGGTCTGGTGACTTACGTGGCCAACAACCAGTACGTCATAACCCTGAACCCAAGTATTCAGGCTGCCGTGGATTACGGCAATCCGGGTCATATCATCAATGTGGCGAATGTGACCACGCCGGTTCCAATTGCCAGCTATCCTGTACCGGCGGGCGGCATCGATATCACCAAGAGCCTGACGATTCAGGGAGCCGGCTGCGGCAATACGATTGTTGATGGCGGCGGAACTGCCCTGAATGGCTTCAAAATTGAATCCGGTATTACAGATGTAACCATTCGGGACCTTACCGTTCAGAATACGAACGGCGGATCAAACGATGCAGGCATCCGCGCCCTGACGAATTGCGATAACCTGTTGATTGAAAACGTTTGTATCGTCAATACACCCGGTAGAGGCGGTATTTATGCCGACGGCCCGGTGGATGGCGTAACCATCGACAATTGTGAAGTATCCGGCTCCGGTGTCAACGGACGCGGTATTGTGATCTGGAACGGGTTCAAGGAGAATATTGTGATTACAAACAATAATGTCCACGACATCAGCGGTTGTTGCGGCATCGAACTGCAGGATGGTAATGCATCTGCAGTGACGATGACGGGCAATACTGTAATGAATGTGGAAGACAGCGGGATGAGTGCCGTTGGACTGAATGAGAGTACTGGCCCGAACCTGATCGGTTCGAATATCATTACCAATACAGGCCGGTTCGGGATTGAAATAAAAAACCCGAACGGAAATGGCAATACAACCATCACCAATAATATGGTGACAGGCCCTACTACTACGCCAACAAGTGCAACCAATAAACTGAAAGACTTCGCCGGTATCGCCGTGTTCCGGCGCAGTGTTGGCCCGGGCAATGTAAACGTCCCAACTGGCGTAAACGTCACCAACAATACGATTTCCAACTATGTGCAAGGAAGTAACAGCGATGGTTTTGGTATCGTCATTGAAGGTACGAACCATACCGTTACAGGCAACAATGTCAGCGGTTGCGATGTAGGCATTCAACAGCAAGCCGGTCATACGCCTTATCCGGGTGATGGAAACGATGCCAATCTCGCCGATCAGTATTTTGGTCGCGGCAACACGCCAATTACCTGTGGTAACACCGTGAGTGGCAACACCCTGAGTAATACTGTTGATACCCGCAATGTAGGCCCGGCCGGTGGCGGTTCTATCGTTAATATCGATTCGGACAGCACCTTCTGCTCCATTCAGGCTGCCATCAACGATGCCGAAACCCTGAACGGACATACGCTGGAAGTCGATCCCGGCACCTACAACGAAAATGTGACGGTCAACAAGGAACTGACCATCACCGGCGCAGGCAAAGGCAGCGACCCTGCGACGAATACGGTGCTGACGCCGTCGTCGGCCTGCTCGGGAGCCGGCTTTACGGTTTCGGCAGCCAATGTCACACTGCAAGGTATGTATGTGACCAACTATCAGGATGCTGTGGTGCTAAGTGGTGTCTCCAGTCCGACACTCAATAACCTGGCATTGATCGATTATTGCAGGTATGGTGTAAACCTTTCTGGCAATAATGGCAACGTGAGTATCACGCAAACCGACATTCAACGGACCACTCCACTGGCAAGCACAGTAGGTATCCGCGCGGGCACTGCCAATGCAGTAAACGGAATGACGATAGATGCCTGTACGATCAACGGTAACACGCAGGGTATGGCAATATTCCAGGCGACCACGCCTGTTGCATTCGACAACATCATGATCAAGAACAGCACTATCAGCAATAACACGCAGAAAGGGTTGTATTTTGAGAAGTTGAGCAATGCCCTCTTGGAGAACCTTACCATGGACAATAATGGTACGGATGCCGCTTATGGATTCAACAACGGTATCGACATTAACCTGAAGTACGACGATTATGCCAATATTACGATCAAGGATTGCGACATCACCAACTCTGGCGTTACCGGTACGGCTGTTGACCCGGAGAACCCTGCTGCTGTTGCCATCAAAGCGCGGGATGATTCACCGTCTTACAACGGCAACCCGGCAACGCTCGACAATGTCCTGATCAAAAACAACCGCATCACCGGTCCGCAAAACGGTATCCGTTTCGGCGAATTTGGCAAATCAAATGCCACACCGACCAACGTGACGCTGGAAGGCAACGACCTGAGTTTTGCTTTTGCCAACAAGGCTGTTATCAGTCGCATTAACGCCAATATCAACCTGTTGTGCAACTGGCATGGATCAACCGACCTGGTGACGATCTGGAGCAAACTGACCCAGGCAAGCAGCGGCCAACTGGTGCTGAACAGCATTCTGAACAGCGGTGGCGATGGCAATGTAGCCGTCGGCTTCCAGCCATCCGGCACCTGCGAATGTGCTTCGGGGAACCTGGTGACAAATACCAATACGGCGGAGACCTTCTGTACGATCCAGGCGGCAATCGATGATGCGGATACCCAAAACGGCGACATCATCGTTGTGGGCCCGGGTACTTATGTGGAGAATATCCTGGTACACAAGGAGGTGAAACTGCGCGGTAACAACTACGGCATCAACCCGAACACGAGTGTCCGGGCAGCGGAGTCCATCATCATACCGGCTACCTCCGACCCCGACCCGAACAGCCTGACGGCGGTCAATATCATGTACCTGACCGCTGCTGCTTCCAACAGTGAAATCGACGGTTTTACCTTCGATGGAGATAACCCTGTCCTGACGAGTACCGTGAATATAAACGGAGCAAATATTGATGCAATTGAAGCACTCAGTGCATACGACGGTACCGGGGGCCTCACCGTCAGCAACAATATTGTAAAAAATCTGAGCTATGCAGGCATGGATTTTTACAACTACTTCAACGGTGGCGCCGTCACGACAGACAATTACATTACGAACAATAAACTGGACAACATTTTGCCGAGTGAATACGGCATTGGTATTCTGATTTACAATAACTTCTATGCTGATATATCGAACAACGTAATGACCCGGGTGCGGGTGGGCGTACAAACGGGTAATTTCTACCTGGCCAATACCGGTTCGACGCAATCGATCAGCGATAACGACATTGAATCTTCCAGAAGAGGGCTTTTCTATAACCTCATGTATGGCTCGGCTTCCGCTTTCAATGTCAACAATAACACCTTTACTACCTATGCCGGTGCGCTCAATAACGAAGGTATTGCGCTGAGTTCCATAGGCGGTACCGTAGGCGTCAATGTGAACAACAACGATGTAGACGGTGCATTTGCGGGTATCGACTTCTGGAACTGTGAGAGTACCAACACGGTGACGGTCAACGGAGGTAACCTGACGAACTGCCAGTATGGGGTGTTCGCCAATAATTATGATGGCTATACTTCCAATGCCAATACCGGAACTGTGGCAATAAGCGGCGTAAATATTACGGGATCTACCATCGCCGGCGTTTATGTAAAAGACAATGTACTCAATAGCAATAACGCCGATATTACCCTGATTATCAAGGATGATTGCGAAATCGTCGGTACCGGACAGACCTTGACGGGTATTCTTGTGGAAGGCCCTGACGCCCACGCCACTGTGCAGTACAACGATGCATCCATTCACGGCTTTGCTATCGGTATCGACGTCAACGCCGGCTCGGCAACGATCAACAACAACCATATCTACGACAACGGTATTGGTGTTAGATTCGTCAATGCCGGTACAGGTGATGTAAATACCAACAAGTTCTTCGATGCCCTGCCGAACGGTACGGATATTCAGGCGGAAAGTGACGCGGGTACGGTAACGGCAACGCCGAATAACTGGTTTGCCGGATCGACTTTTGGTGTGGAAAATCTCAGCGCGGCAACCATCGATGCTACATTGAACTACTGGAATGACGCTTCAGGCCCCGGCGTAGTCGGTCCTGGTAGCGGCGCAAAAGTCACCGGCATGGTGGACTATTGCCCCTGGCTGGATGATATTCCCACGGCTTTCGGCGGAACACCCATGAGCACCTCGCCGGCAATAACCATTCTGGTAACGGAAACAAGTGGTACGATAAACGATGACGGAACAATCTGCGTCGGTGATGATGCCACCCTGGATGCTACCAGTGCCGGTGCTACCGCTTATTTGTGGGCGCCGGGTGGAGAGGTTACTCCAAGTATCATGGTTTCGCCGGGCAGCAACACACTCTACAGCGTAACCGTCACTTTTGCAGGTTGTGCTCCAACGGACGATCAACAGATCATCGTCGATCCGCTGCCCGATGCGACGATTACGGCAGATGCCGTCGCCTGTGGAAATGCTATCGGCCTGATGGCTTCAGTTCCCGATGCGGGGGTAGGAGCAAACTATGTTTGGAGCATTACCAACGGGTCTATCACCGGCGGTGCAGGCACCAACACTATTACCTACGATGCCGGAATGTCTGGCACCATCACGTTTGATGTTACGGTGACCTCACCCGGCAATTGTACCTCCACCGGTACATTGATGACCAATATCGACATGACTGATCCTGCGATCACTTGTGTGAGCAACCTGAACGTTAACACCGATGAAGGTCTGTGTACTGCTCTGGTCAACGGTATTGCTCCGGCAAGTGCCAATGACAACTGTCCTTTCACAATAACCTATACCATTACAGGGGCAGGTGCCACACCGTCTGGCGGCAACAACGACGCCAGCGGCGCCGTATTCAATAAAGGCGTTTCTACTGTTACCTACACCATTACAGACGGTGCCGGAAATATGGATGATTGTGCCTTTACCGTCACCGTTACGGACAACGAGCCGCCCGTTATTACCAGTTGCCCCTCCGATGTCATTCTGGACATCCTCGATCCGCGGGACCCATACGCTACAGGCTGGGCAACGGCAACGGATAACTGCCCGGGTGTTGTCGTTACATACAACGATAATCGCTCCGGCCTGACCGGCTGCAATGCTACGGGTACCATCGTTCGAATCTTTACGGCGACAGATGCGTCCAATAATACCAATACGGTACTATGCCAGCAAACCATCACCGTACAGGACATGACGCCACCGGAGATGACCGTCTGTCCGGCGGATATCACCGTAGATGCGGATCCCGGGCAATGCAGTGCAGTGGTAACGTATACCGACCCGACTGCGATTGACCTGGGATATTTCCAGGGATTTGAAAACGCAAACTATGTAAGCGGCAGTTATGTCAATATCCCGTCGACTGACTGGAATGATTATAACAGCGCCCTGACCCGTGTGCCATCCGGAACTGATGGTATTGTATCAAAAACCGGAGCTGCTCATGCGGTGATCAACTCACTTGCGCCGCCTTCCGGCCAAACCGGAGCATTCAACCGCCTCGGTGGATACCACAGTGTATTTGGTACCGGGTTCCGGTCGTCCCTGGATGTTTATATCGACCTGAGCGATCCGAAAGTGGCTGCCAATACCTACGGTTGGGACTTGTCTACCGCTGCAAGCAAGCAAGACAACAATCACCTGCGTGATTTTATCTTCCACGCAGCAGCCAGTGCGGGACAGGTGAAAATCAGCGCAAGCAACAACAGTAATCCACCGAATCCGCAAATCCAGCCCAATAGCTACACCATTCCGGGCACCGGCTGGTATACTTTTGAATGGGTTTTCCGCGACAACAGTGGTGCGCTTGCGGTTGACCTTAATTTGAAAGATGCGGGAGGTACGGTATTATGGACGGAAACGCTGAGCAATCCGGCCGACCTTATCGCAACGATTGTTGGCGGTAACCGCTATATGTGGTTTACTTTCATCAAGGCGGACAAACTGGCCATCGACAACAGCCTTCTGGAACGCAATGCCACGGTTGCCTGTGTACTGCCCAGTGGATCGGCCTTCCCGCTAGGCCTGAACACCGTCACTTGCACTGCGACGGATGCATGCGGCCAAACGGCCGAGTGTATGTTCACTGTAACAGTCGAAGACAACGAGGCGCCAATGGTGACTTGCCCCGCGCCGGATGTAACGATAGACACAGACGGTGGCGCAAATTGCAGCATTATTATTCCCGACTATGTAGATTTGCTGACGCCTACTGATAATTGCCCGGGCATAACGGAAGATCAGGATGTTCCGGCCGGGGCCTACACTGGCGCTTCAGATGGCGATATTATTACCGTACACTACACGGCAACCGATGCTGCCATGAACACCACGACCTGCACGGTCAATATAACGGTGAACGACAACGATGCGCCGCAGGTAGTATGCCCTCCGGCTGATATTACGATCAATACTGATGACGGACTTAGCTGCAGCATTATGATTCCGGATTATGTTGGTACGCTGACACCCACGGATAACTGTTCGGCCATAGTTGAAGCGCAGAGTATTCCGGCAGGCGCCTACTCCACGGGTGTGTCCGATGGCGCAACGATTATCGTAAACTATACGGCTACCGATGGCGCCTCCCCGGCCAACACAACTACCTGCACGGTCAATATAACGGTGAACGACAACGATGCACCGCAGGTAGTATGTCCTCCGGCGGATATTACGATTAATACCGATGACGGGCTCAGCTGCAGCATTATGATCCCGGATTACATCGGTACGCTAACGCCCACGGATAATTGTTCGGCAGTAACCGAGATGCAGGACATCCCCGCAGGGGCTTATTCTACGGGTGTTTCTCATGGTGCTGTTATCACAGTTCATTATACCGCAACTGATGGCGCTTCGCCATCTAATGCCACCACCTGTACAGTAGCAATTACAGTGAACGACGACGACCCGCCAACCGTTACATCGACCAACGGCGATGGTTTTGCAGATATTAAAAACTATACCTGTAACGCTACGTCTCTGAATGTTAATTCGGACCCAAGCACATGTGTCGCTTTCCGTTCCGTGGCAAAACCGGCCTGGACAGATAATTGCGACATGTCTCTTACGCTAACCCAGGGTGCGTTAAAATTGCCGGCTACTGTGGTACCCCTGTCTAATGCAGCACAGTCAGTATCGGCCAATTTCCCGGTTGGAACCAACATAATCACATTCACCGCTACCGACGACGGTGGTAATACAAGTACCTGTTCGCTCACGATTGTTGTCGCAGACAACCAGCCACCGGTACTCACTATGTGCCCCTCCAGCCCCCAGCCTTCTGTAAATGCGCTTCCTGGCACCTGTGCTGCTCCTGTCAATTGGTTGCCGCCAAACGCCAGTGACAACTGCACAGGTGTAAGTATCGCAGTGACAGGATTTAGCCCGGCGAATAGCATGACACCTTATGGTGGTGTGGTATTGCCAGGCTCCTCTTTCCCGGCGGGGACTTATACTATTGTTTATACCGCTACGGATGGTTCCGGTCTTACCACTACCTGTACCTTTAATATCGAAGTGAAGGATAACCAGGCGCCGGTTGTAAGCGGCTGTCCTTCGGATATCACCACAGGCACGGACGCGGGCG
>CALMBD010000199.1 GCA_937861115.1 uncultured Bacteroidota bacterium
ATTCATGCTGATAAAGGGAAAAATGACCATCGACATGAGGCTGACTTCCACCTGGTCAAAATCAATACTTCGGATATTGCCTTTTGCCGCTTCCTCTTCCAGTTGAATTTTAAAACGGTTGGACGACACCTCGTGCAATTCTGCCATGGTTTCGCAGAATTCGGAGTTTTCCCCGCGCATTTCGCTCAGAACAAACATCGGCAGAAGCGGGTCGCGCTTGAGCAACTCCGTCATGTGGTCCACAAACTTGTATATTTTGGCTTCCAGCGGCAGATCGTCGTTCAAAATGCGCGCTACCGGTACGAAGGTTTCGACGAAACTCTCCCTGAAAATCTCCTGGAACAGGCGCTCCTTGCTTCTGAAGTAGTAATTGACCAAAGCGATATTCGTTTCCGCACTTTCCGCGATATCGCGTGTTGTGGCGGAACCGAATCCTTTCCTCAGGAAGACCCTTTTGGCGGCCTCTCTGATTTTGCACTCTGTACTTTGATCTACTTTGGACATTTGAATTAATTTGACGGGACAAAGATAAGGGGTCCCAAATGAATAATGCAAGGGTTTTAAAAAAATATTTTAAACAAACGTTTAAAGTTTCTTCAAACCGATAAAACGACACGAGCCATCGCCGGCAATCCGGGATGGCTCGTGCGGTGCAAATGTTGTGCCTGCGTTATTTGAACCAGGTGCCCAGTATGCGAACGGGAACCATGGCGACCAGTATGGCAAAGGTGATCACGGCAGCCGGTATGCTCACGAGCAGCAGAAGTCCGTTGAGCAAAAAGCCGGATGAACGGGGAGGCTCCTGGAACTGGACAGAGCGGGAAGTGAAAACGGGCTCTTGAATTATTTTTTGCATGGAAATTAGTACGTGTTTTGATTACGAAAACGGATTAACAAACCTAATACGATGGAAGGTATGTTTTGTTTCGTAAAACCTGGAAAAAAATTCAAAATGTCGTGTTTTTTCAGCGGTGCTACCCCAAAAGGTAGAGGCGCCACCGGTCAATCGTTTGGAGCGCCTTTATCGATCCATAGCTGTATTTTCCGGATGTCGCAGTAGGGCAGTTTGGCGCTGCCGGCCGGGTAGGGCATGGGTTTGTAGCCCGCCTTGTGGTTGACGGAGCCGACGAGCGTTCCACTGGTCACCGTCGCCTTCACCTGGCTGTAATTGGTGAGCGACACACCGCCGGAAGGGTTGGTGCCGCTGTGGCAGCCCTGGCACCTCAGGCTGATCAGCGGCATGATCCCTGTGCTGAACGCAACATTGCTGGTATCGCAGCCGGGGTCGCAACTGAGGTTGAGTGCGCCCTGCTGAATCCACTTGAGAATAAGCGCGCGCTGGTCGAGGGGCAATGGCGCCGCCGGCGCAGGGGGCATACGGTCTTCGGGGTCGGAATCGTTGAGTACCCTGTACAACTTGCTGCTTGCCGGGCTGGTCAGGTTGATCTTGCCGGTGTTCCTGATGTTCGTGTAATTGTCCAGGATCACGCCTTCCTTGTGCGATTGCTGGTCGTGGCATCCCGGCATGGCGCAGTTGGAGGTCAGGATCGGAAGGATCTGCTGGTTGAAATATACGGAATCGGGGTTGCAGGGAATGCCATACCCCGAGGTGTCTTCAGGGGGAGTGCTTGGGCTGCCGATATAAACGGGCTCGCGTTTGCAGGCGGAGATGTAGACAAGGAGCGCCAGCAAAACAACGGCCGGGCCGGATATTATTTTCGCAGTGTGTTGCATCTGTTCAGGCAATGAATGGTTCTGTGATGGAATGAAAAAAGCGCGGGGTTAAAATACTTGCTGTTTGACGATCTGGAACACCCGCGAGAGGTTGAAACCGAAGCGCACTTCGCCTTTCAGCCAGTTGCTGTTGGCATCGCTGATATAGGCGCGTTCGTTCATGCCGACGGCGTTGGAAAAGTGCAACTGGAACACGTGCCCGCCCGTCTCGATGTCGAAACCCAGGGAGAGCGGGTTGTAATTGATGTTGGGCGGAAAACGGTTGATGACGTAGGTATAATCCCAGACGAATGCTATCCGCTTGGTAAACTTGAACCGGCCACCGATGCCGCAGGCCAGCAACTCGTTGGGTGTGAGTTTGTTGGGTACGATGTTATTATGAATCAAGGTGGGCGATATCTGGAGGGTGAACCGGTCGCTGAATTTGCGCCCGACGATGAGTTCGTGGTAATAGCCCAGCCGCCGGGTGAATTTCACCTGTACGCCCTCGATACCGATCGGGTCTTTCAGCCCGTTGACGGTCATGCCGCTCACCCAGACTACCGAAACGGGAATATTGCGCCGCCCGGTGCTCTGCCACAGGATGCGGTACTTCAAGAAGCCGTCTACCTCTTTTTTTGCCGTGCTGCGGCCTATGCCTGCCGAAAGGTTGGATGTAATGCCGAAGTCCAGGCCCAGGCGCATGGATGCCTGGTCTAGCCCGAAGAGTTCATAGG
>CALMBD010000200.1 GCA_937861115.1 uncultured Bacteroidota bacterium
CCGTCCACCGTCCACCGTCCACCGTCCACCGTCCACCGTCCACCGTCCACCGTCAAATAAATTTTTAAAATGAGCGATATAAAAAGTAAAGCCCAGGGACTCGATGCCAACGTGCAGCCCCGCGATGTTCTCGAACTGGTAGAAAAAACCAACAACATTTACGAGAGCATTGCCATTATCAGCAAGCGTTCCCGCCAGATATCAAGCGATCTGAAATGGGAAATACAGCGCAAACTGGAGGAGTTCGCGGTGAATACCGACACGATCGAAGAAGTTCAGGAGAACAAGGAACAGATCGAAATCTCCAAATTTTACGAGCGTCTGCCCAATACCCCGATCATCGCCACCAATGAGTTTCTCAACGGCGAGATACAGTGGCGCTTCGTTGATGAAAAAGAGTAAAGTTTGAAGCGGGTCTCGTACATACGATTTTGACAGGGTTGTTTATTTCGAGACAGGATTTACAAGATTTACAGGATAGATAAGAAGGTTTTACCTGTAAAATCCTGTAAATCCTGTCTCAAAATCAATAGACCTGTCAAGATGGCGGACACAAGAGCACCCTCTTCAACCTAAACCTTCATTTTATGAAGATCATCCTGGGCATTAGCGGCTCCATCGCAGCGTATAAGGCTGCATCGCTCACCCGGCTATGGGTGAAAGCAGGCGTGGAAGTACAGGTGCTGATGACCGACTCCGCCGCAGATTTTATTGCGCCCCTTACCCTTTCCACCTTATCCAAACGTCCGGTATTCTCCGATGTCCGCTCCGAAGCGGGCTGGAACAACCACGTCGAACTCGGCCTTTGGGCCGATGCCGTCGTGATCGCGCCTGCAACGGCAAATACGCTTGCAAAACTTGCTAACGGCTTGTGCGACAATATCCTGAGCGCAGTTTACCTCTCTGCGCGTTGCCCGGTTTTTGTCGCACCTGCCATGGATGTCGACATGTGGCACCATCCGGCGACACAGGACAACCTTCGTCGCCTGCAGGCGCACGGGGTCCGGGTCATCCCGGTTGGTCACGGCGAACTGGCCAGCGGTCTGGTAGGGGAGGGGCGTATGGCTGAACCCGAGGCCATCGTCGCTTTTGTGCAGGAAAGTCTTGACCAGACGGCCGGTTCAATGCCGCCATCCGCACTGAAGGGCAAAAAGGCGCTGGTGACCGCCGGGCCTACCTTTGAGCCGCTCGATCCGGTTCGGTTCATCGGCAACCATTCTACCGGCAAGATGGGCATCGCCATAGCAGAGGAACTGGCTGCCCGGGGCTGCGAGGTCACGCTGGTGCTGGGCCCGACGGATGTCAGGCCCGAACGCCCGGATATCAAGACCGTCCATGTAATGTCGGCAAAGGAAATGTATGAGGCCTGTGCTGCCGTCTTTGCCCTGACGGATATCGCGGTGCTGGCTGCCGCAGTCGCCGATTACCGCCCCAAAACATTTTCCGAGACCAAGATCAAAAAGAAAGAAGGCGAATTGACGCTGGAACTGGAGAAAACCGTTGACATCGCCGCCACCCTGGGTAAAGAAAAGCGGCCCGGACAGATATTTGTCGGTTTTGCGCTGGAAACCAACGACGAACTGGCCAACGCACAGACCAAACTGGAAAAGAAAAACTTTGACTTCATCGTGCTTAACTCCCTGCAGGACGCAGGCGCCGGTTTCGGGCACGATACCAACAAAATTACCCTGGTACGGCGCAACGGCGAACAAAAGGCATTCCCGCTGAAATCAAAAAAAGAGGCTGCCCGCGATATTGTCGAAGAAATTGGCCGGCTGGCAACCTGAAACGGGTTTTGGGCGTCATTGGGGTGATCGTCATTTCGTCATTGATCGTCATTTCGTCATTCCATAATTGATTGTCACTTGTTCATTTTTGAATATCTGGTATTATGTTGAGAAAAATTTTCCCCGTCCTGTTGATTTCGGCATGTTGTATAACGGTAAGTTTCGCACAGGGCGAACTGAATGCGACTGTTCGGGTAAGTACGCCGCAACTGCAAAAGAATGACCGGAAAGTATTCGATCAGCTCGAAATATCGCTGCGCGATTTCGTGAACAACACGACCTGGACCCAGGAACGCTTTGAACCGGAGGAGCGCATCAAATGCAATTTTATCCTTACGATCTCTGAAGAACAGGACAACAACGTATTCCGGGCCGAACTGGCCGTACAGTCCACGCGCCCTGTATTTGGAAGCGGCTACGAAACGGCCCTGCTCTCCCACCTCGACAAGGATATCGTGTTTACCTACGAGCAGAACCAGCCTATCGAGTTTCAGGTAGACGCTACGGACAACCAGAACCTGCCCTCGCTGTTTGCCTTTTATGCCTACCTGATAATCGGGATGGACTTCGACTCCTATTCCCTGTACGGCGGCGATCCATACCTGCTTACTGCACAGCAGATCGTGACCAATATCCAGAACTCCTCTACCAACAGCACGCCCGGCTGGCGCCCTGCCGACGGTGGCAAAAACCGCAACCGGTACTGGATCATCGAGAACCTGCTCAATCCGCGTGTGAAACCATATCGAGCGGCCATGTACAATTACTACCGGAAGGGGCTCGATATGTTTACGACCGACATGGACAAGGCCAAAGGCGTTATTTTGCAGTCGCTGGAAGAAGTGGACAAGGTGAATACCGCCTATTTCAATTCCATGATCATCCAGATGTTCGCCAATGCAAAAAGAGACGAACTCGTGGAAATGTGGAAAGTAGCCGGCCGGCCTCAAAAGGAACGCGTCATCCAGATCATGACAAAAATAGACCCGGCCAACACCCAGCGATACCGGGAAATAGGGGCCTGACCGGCGCCGGAAATGCGTTAAAGTTGTTCTTTTATCCAACATTCAACTATTTCTGCCGATTGAACCCTTCAACCGCCGGGGCTTCCGTAGTTTTGCCCGAACTTCGGAAGCCCTTTTTTGTTTTTATACATCATCATCATCCTGAACCATATAATGGATAGTATTGTAACCGTAAGCCAATTCCTGCTGAGTCTTTCCATCCTGATCGTACTGCATGAAATGGGGCATTTTCTTCCCGCCAAGTGGTTTAAAACCAGGGTAGAAAAATTTTACCTGTTCTTCGATTTTGCACCCTTTAATTCGCTGTGGAAAACCCGGAAAGGCGAAACCGAATACGGTATCGGCTGGCTTCCGCTCGGCGGCTACGTCAAAATAGCCGGCATGGTCGATGAAAGTATGGATACCGAAGCCCTTAAACAACCGCCTCAGCCCTGGGAATTTCGTTCCAAACCGGCCTGGCAGCGCCTGATTATCATGATCGGAGGAGTCACAGTCAACTTCCTGCTCGGCTTTTTCATCTTTGGCATGATGCTGTGGGGCTTTGGCAAAGCCTATATCCCTACCTCCGAGTTGAAATACGGACTTGCCATGGACTCCATTCTGCTCCGGCAGGGTTTTCAAAACGGTGATAATATCGTGAAACTCGGCGACAAGCCGTTCGACCGCCTCGACCCGGCGGCGTTTATAGAAGCGCTGGTGCTCAATGATGTGCACCAGGTGACGGTGATCCGCGACGGCAAGGAGACGGTGCTCAACCTGCCCGACGACATTGCCAAGCAGATTACCGGCCAGCATGTGCCCAAATCCCTGCTGATGTCGCCCCGCATGCCCTTCTTTGTGGAAGAGGTCGTGCCCGGCAAACCAGCCGCCGCCGCCAAATTGCAACCCAACGACCGCATCATTATGGTCAACGGGGAGCCTACGCCTTTCTTTGACCAGTTCAGCGCAGCAGCGCAGCGCAACAAAGGGAAGGCTATTACGCTCGGCATCCTTCGGGGTACGGATACGATCCAGGCCAATCTTACCCTTACCGAAGAAGGCCAAATCGGCGTACGCACCAAACTGGACGGGCTTTTTAAGGAAGAACGCGAAAAATACTCCCTGGCACAGGCCCTGCCTGCGGGTGTAGGGGTTGGTATTGACTTTTTGAACAACCAGATCAAGGCATTCGGACAGATGTTTAAAGGCAAAATAGCCGTTAAGGACAACCTCGGAAGCCTGATCAGCATTGGCAAAATGTACGGCACGGAATGGGACTGGGAACGCTTCTGGGGCATGACCGCCAACCTGAGCATCATCCTCGCTTTCATGAACCTCCTGCCGATTCCCGCACTCGACGGCGGCTATGTGGTGTTTTTACTCTGGGAAGTCGTTACCCGTCGCCGGGTCAGTGATGCCTTCATGGAAAAGGCTGTTACGATGGGCTTTTTCCTGCTGCTCGGCCTTATGGTTTTTGCGCTCGGCAACGACATCTGGCGGCACTGGATTCAACAACTTTTCTAA
>CALMBD010000201.1 GCA_937861115.1 uncultured Bacteroidota bacterium
ACCGCCGGGTTTACCCGGCGCAGTAAATGCAGATACGCCGGGTAAACCCGGCGGTACCCTAACCCGGCGGTACCCTAACCCGGCGGTACCATGAACCCGGCAGTACCGGGCAAAAAAAATACCGCCGGAAAAATCCGGCGGTACCTTTTCATGGGAATTGGATTAGAAAAGAATCAGTACATCATCAATTTGCGGCTTGCAGTCCCGAACGGTGTCTCGATGCGGCAGGTGTACATCCCTGGTTCCCGCAGATCGTTCCGGTGCAACACCACATGATTCTCGCCCGGTTCGAAGGTGCCGTATTTGGCGTTTACCTCCTTACCCTTCGCATCGAAAATCCGCAATACCACGCTCGCAATTGCGGGCAAACGGAACCATAACAGCGTCATTTCGATGAACGGATTGGGCGAATTTTGAAACAATTCTACTCCTCCCTCGGCCACTGGCTGGCCTCCCTGGACGTTAAAATGTGTAGCAATCATAGTGCTTTACAGTCCGGCAAATGGCTTTCCTCTCCATGCCGGCAACCTTTGGCAGTTAAAACTGGATGATTTGAATGTGCGCGGAGGGCGTCGAACACATTGTTTCAAAACTTGTGCCAGTTGTGTAAAACCGTCGGGTGCAGATAATTTTTTGCTACTCTCCCAAAGCCTTTTACTTTTGACGCCGAACGGATATCTTTATTTGAATATGACGCTTGATACATTACTGAAAGATTACACGGCCTATAACTACTGGGCGAATAACCGCATGGTTGAGTGGTTTCGGACCAAACCCGCAGAACTGATGACACGGGAGGTGCCGTCGAGTTTTCCATCTGTTTACCTCACCCTTTTGCATACCTGGGGCGCCGAACTCGTGTGGATCGAACGCCTGAACGGTGACTCGCCGAAGCAGTTCATAACGGATTATTTCGCCGGAACAGCCGAAGAACTGTTCCGGGGTCTGCTGGAATGCTCTGCACAGTTCAGGGATATGGTTGCCGGACAGGACCTGGACTACTTTACGGGCCAGTCCACTTATGTGCACATCAATGGCAAACAATATACCCAGAACCGCGCGCAGATGATCCTGCACTGCATGCAACACAGCACCTTCCACCGGGGCCAGTTGATCACCATCGCCAGAAACCTGGGCATGACGGATCCGCCATCTACGGATTACATCGCTTATGTTCGCCTTATGCAACCTGAAACGAAATAGCCCATGCGCGTCATCCATTTTTCCGATACCCACCTCGGCTTTCAGGCCTTCGATGTCGTGAATGCGGAGGGCGTCAACGCGCGGGAGCAGGATGTGTACGATGCGTTTGCGCGGGTGGTAGACCGAGTGCTTGACCTGAAACCGGATGTCGTGGTGCATTCCGGCGATTTTTTCCACCGTCCGAGCCCCTCGAACCGGGCGCTGACTTTTGGCCTCGAGCAACTCCGGCGTATCTGTGACATCAACATACCGGTCGTGATCATTGCCGGCAACCACGAAACGCCCAAAACGATCTATAACAGTCCCATCCTGCGCGCTTTTCGCAGCCTCGATTGTGTGGTTCCTGTTTTTGGCGAGACCTGGGAGCAGGCTGTTTTTGGCGATCTGGTGGTACACGGCGTGCCGCATATCAACGACAACCGCCTGTTGTTCCGCGAACTGGAGCGTATGCAGCCGCAACCGGACAAGTTCAACATGCTCCTGCTGCACACCTCGCTGGGCAAACGTTTCCTGATGGAAGAATACGGCGAACAGGTATTTCCCGAAGCATTTGAGTCGAAGTTGCAGGATTTCCAGTATATCGCCCTCGGGCACTGGCACAATTACCAGCAGATCGACGTGCACCCCAACGCCTGGTATTCGGGCAGTATCGAGCGCCTGAGTGATACGGAGGTGGGGACAGAAAAGGGTTTTCTCGTTCTGGATATCGACAAAAACGGCGCCTGCCCGGTCGCTTTCGAGGCAATCCGGACCCGCCCCTGGCTAAAACTCGACCTGAACGACTGCCAGTCGAAAACCGTGGCGCAACTGTTGTCCGATATGGAGCAGTTCCGCGATGCCCATACCACTACGGATGCTATTATATCACTGAATATCAACGATATAAAAGTCGAACAAACCCTCGAACTCTCGAACACTGTCCTGCGCGAGGTCTTTCCGGATTGTTTCCAACTGGTCGTGAAACGAAAGTCGTTCGCCGACCGGGCATTTGTACACAGTATTGAAGCCAATCAGTTCGACCGGCTGGACCGTATTTTTTCCGAATATGTTCGCAGCAAATACCCCGACGATGCCGCCACCGCAGAACGCATCACCGACCGCGCCCAGCGCTATTTTGCCGACACAGAAAAATAACCCTTCAAATACATGATCCTCAACGCCCTGCACCTCGAAAATTACAAGCAATACCGCTTGCTCGACCTGGAATTCAGGGAAGGGCTGGTCGGTATCGTCGGTAAAAACGGGGCGGGCAAGTCGACGATTTTTGAAGCCATACTCTACTGTCTGTTCGGTCGCGACGAAAGCAACAAGTCGCTGGTGCGCTCTTCATTCGCCGATCCGAAATCAACGGTTTTACTGGTGCTGCAATTCAGCATAGGCGAACGATTGTACCGGGTCAGGCGCGAGTTTCGCGGCAAAGCGCTGGCCACCGGGGCAGAGTTGTTCCGCAACGACGAACTGGTCGCCAAGGGCACTGCCGCCGTCAATGAGGAAATAGCACGGGTGCTGCACATGGAGCGCGATGCGTTCAAACGCTCCGTTTTCTCCGGCCAGAAAGAACTGTCCGAACTGTCGGACACCACAGGAGAGGCCCGCAAGCGCATGGTGCGCAAGATGCTCGGCCTCGACACACTCGACGACGTGCAAAAGGCAGTGAATACGGACAGAAATGTGCTCGAAAACCAGGCAGCCGGGCAGCGTCAGAACCTGCTCTCCACCGATGATCTCGCTGCGGTCAATACATCGCTGGAGCAGAGCGCAAGCGCGCTGAAAGACAATCTTGCCGCTTTTAAAAAGGAAGAGAAACGGTTAAAGGACCTCGAAGCGCAATACCGGTCGCAAAAGGCACGGTTCGACACTGAAGAGGGTAAAATGAGCCGCTTTAACACGCTCAACCGCGAACTGGGACAGATACAGGAGCGTATTGCCGGTCTGAGCGCCCAGCAGGAAAGTCTTCAGACCAAACAGGCCCAACTCGAAAAAAACAAGGCGGCGCTTGACCAGAGAAAAGGCGAATACGCCGGTTACGTTGCCGAAAAAAAGATGCTGGACAGCCTCGAAGAGGAGCGCCGCCGCCAGGTCAATTACGATGCCTGCGCTGCCCGGATTGCCGGGCACGAAGAACTGATCGGAGAAAGCCGGCGGAAAATGGAGATACTGCAGCGGCAACTTGCCGCCAGCCCGGGCATAGAAACCGATTTGCAGGAGAAGCAGCAATCTGCAACCGACCTGGAGGCGCTGATCGAGTCGAAACGCGATGAGTTGCGCCAGGTGGATGCCCGGCTTGCCGACCTGGGCGCGCGGATCAGGGAACGCAGCGAAAAGGTCGCGAGCCTGGAAAATATCGGCAAGGACGGTACTTGCCCTACCTGCTTCCAGCCCTTGCTCGACAGTTACGAGCGGGTGCTGGCCGAACTGAACCGCGATATACAGACGCTTGAAAAAAAGGAACTTGCTGCGCTTCGTCAGGAAAAAGAGACTGTTACTGCCGCCGGAATTGCCCTCAAAAATCGCCAGCAGGCTATACGCAAGGAAGTGGAAGGCCTGCTAAAGGAACAATCCCGCCTTGCCGAAATAGCCAGGCAACAGCAGGCCGAAGTGCACAACCTGAAACAACTGGAGGGCAAATTGACCCGCGATCAGTTGATCCTCCGCGAGATCGGGGCCGTACACTTCGACGAAAAGGCGTACCTCCGGCTGAAAACGCGGCTTGCCGAACTGGAACCGAAATACATGGAGTTTTCAAAAGAGGAGAACTATGTAGCCCGGGAGCTCCCTGCGGTAAAGGAGGCGCTGAAGAAGACCGCTGAGGCCATCGCGCAAGCCAATGACGCGGCTGTTCAAAAAGACAAGGCTTTGGCGGAAACCGGTTTCGACGAGGCGCAGTACCGGGAAGCCAAGCAGGCACTTACCGGCTTCGACGAGGCGCTGGGCGCCCAGTCGGCCGCCGTGCGCAACCTCGAAAAGCGGAATCTGGAAATCGAAAACGACATGGCCCGCAGCCGGGAGAAATTGCGCTCGAATGAACGCATCGCGGCACAGATCAGCGACAAACTGGCCGAGATCGAAGTGCTTGAAAAACTTTCCGTCCTGCTGGGCCAGTTTAAAACGGACATCCTCGAACGCGTCAGTCCGAGCATTTCGAGAGAGGCCAGCGACCTGTTCAGCCGCATCACGAAAGGAAAATACGAGAGCATTCTGGTGGATGAGAATTTCGACTTTTCCATTGCCGACGGCGGGGTGTTTTATCCGATCGAGCGATTTTCCGGCGGAGAGATCGACCTGGCCAATTTCTGCCTGCGCATTGCCGTGACCAAAGCCATCATGGAACTGAGTGGCGCCGGCCAGGGCGTCGAATTCCTGGCCTTCGACGAAATATTCGGCAGCCAGGATGAAGAGCGGCGCTACGAAATGATGCTGGCACTCAACTACCTGCAGGAACAGTTCCGGCAGATATACATCGTGTCGCACATCGAAAGCCTGAAGGACTTTTTCCCGCATATCCTCGAAGTGCGGAACGGGTCGGACGGCAGCGAGGTATTGTGGCGCTGAGGTTATACCATTTCAGGCTTTTCCTTTTTCCAGTACCGCCTCCAGAGGCCCTTTACCACCACCAGCGCGGCGATGGGTATTCCGGCATCCGGCAACTCCTGCGGAACAAATTTCCAGAAAATGAGCATCAGGGCGGCAAGTATGGCCGCACCGGTGAAGTAGTTGTCCATTAACTCGGTACGCGTTCTGCGCCAGAAAAAGAGCAGGTGGGTAGGTAGCGCCCACAGGATGTTCAGGTTTGTTTTGGTTGCCGAATGATCGGTGGCAAACCACAAAAATGCGATGATCAGCCCTGCCACGCCCAGCACAAACCAGAACAGCGTATCGAAAATACGTTCGGTGCGCGGGTTGGCCATGCACAACAGGCCGATAAGCGCCACCAGGCACATCATCAGCAGGGGCCGTTCCCAGAGTCCGGGATGAAATGCAGGCTTTTCAAACGGCCGCCGTGGAATAGTGCGTTCCGCCCTGACCAGCGGCGTGGTATTGTTAATTTTGGCTTTGGCGAACAGGTCGTGCATGTGATCGGGCAGGAACATATAATCCTCCGGTCGCGCTTTTTTGTCTGCTGCATGGCCTAGCACAAGGTCGATGCCAAACTGCGTCCAGGGTTTATCGAGCAGGTAGGGACGCAGCAACTGCCGCATGGTGACGCCGGGCTTCAGTCCGCTGCTGTCGAAACTCAGGTCGTAATAAAAAGTCTCTTTAACAATGTCGCGTATTCTCGTAGCGCAGTTGTCGTAGAAAAAATCGTATTTATAATAACGGTTTTCCTCCTTTGCGTTTTCCTCCAGAAGTTCGAACAGGCGCTGCCGTTGAACCCGGTCGAGGTTGAGCACCTGTTCCTGCATCGTGCGCCGGTCGCGCAGGTTGCCGTATTCGAAGTTTCTTCCCGACTCGATATCGAGAAAATACAGCAACTTGCCGCGACAGAACTTGAGGATAAAGTTCGGCTGGTCGAAGTCGAAGGTGCCGTAGTTGTAACAGCGGTCGATACGGTTGGCGGGGTCAAAAATGCGGAGGGCGCTGTGGCCGAAGGTGCTGTACAAAAACTCCCCCGGCGCCACGGTCATCAGGCTGACGCGGGCGCTGTCGGAGAGGGTAGGGGGTATCTGGGAGAAACATTTTCCGGCCAACAAAAAGGCCAGGACAAATGGGATAGATCGCAGCATGGCAAGGGTATTTACTGCCGCGAAGATGCGCAAATTAGATTAATCCACATCAATTTCTATATCCCGGATGGCGAAAAGCGTACACCGAGGTATGCCGTTTGCCCCATGATGGGCGCCCATATCTGCGAACCGTTAAAATAGGGGCTGTTGGGCTCCCGGGCTGCGATGATGGCATTATGCTGCTGGAATCCGTTCAGGTTTTCGCCACCGATGTAAATCTCGAGGTTTTTACCAAAGCGGCGCGTTACCTGTGCGTTCCAGAT
This sequence comes from uncultured Bacteroidota bacterium, assembly GCA_937861115.1. Taxonomy (GTDB): domain Bacteria; phylum Bacteroidota; class Bacteroidia; order Chitinophagales; family Saprospiraceae; genus M3007. The sequence goes on from CALMBD010000201.1 coordinate 6,191, forward strand.
AGCATAGGTTGGACTGACAGCGGGGAAGTCGTGTGTGTACTCGTGCGGCACGAGACTGTTGTCGGGCAGGCGCTGTGTACCCACGATCTGCACACGGGTATTAAACATCCAGACCTTATCGGGCGTGGTGTAGTCGACAGTTGCCAGTCCCCGGTGCCGTGCCACAAGCGGGATCGTCCGAAGGACGCCGTCGGAGAAGGTGGCCCTGACGTCGTTCCATTTGTAGGCCAGTTTGATATCCAGTCCGGGCAGGATATTGTATTGAAGTGTAGCCAGCAGGCTGTTAGAGTAGGACTTCCCGTCGACATTGTAAAAAAAGACCTCTGTGGGGGACTGGTCTACGTCGACGAGTATTTGTTGTACAAAATCGGTGCGATACAAATCGAGGCTTGCACTGGCTTCCTTGCCTGCCACCTCAAAGTTCTGGGTGAAGTTCAGCCCGTAGTTCCAGGCTTCTTCCAGGCCGAGGTCGCCGGCGAAATTCAGTGCGCGGTTACTGGCCAGCAGGCTGATGTTTTCGGCGATGAGGTTGGGCGAGCGGTAGCCGCGACCGACTGAAAGCCGCGCGATGCTGTTCTGGGAAAAGTTATACTTGGCGCTGAGCCGGGGTGTGAACAGCAGTTGATCGAAACGGCTGTTCCAGTCGATCCGTGTGCCGAGTACGACCACGAGGTCCGGAATGCCCATCTGCAGGTTGGGCCGGCTGAAGGTATATTCCGCCATGGCGCCGGGCACGGCTTCCCTGCGACTGAGGTCGCCTTCGTTTACCTGCTCCTGAATATCGTCGTACTGGAAGGAGGGCGCAACGACCAGGGTATGGTCGGTGGTACCGATGATGGTCTGGTATAGCGTCTGCCAGTAAAAAGATCGCTGGGTGGCGGCATAGGTATTGGGTCCGTAGAGGGCGTTGCTGCGGTGCCAGGAGGCTGCGATTATGTTACCGATCTGTTTGTAGGGTTTTCCGCCGAGCCCTTCCATGCCCATCTTGCCCCATATCTCCACCCGGTCGTTGTTCTGATCGATGCTGAAAAGTCCCGGTATTCCGTCCAATGCCTGTATCTGTCCGCCCCGCCTGCGGTCGGTCAGCGCCTGGACGTTGAATTGGGCGCACATTTCGGGGCTTTCATAAAAGGCGCGGTACAGGCCGTTGAGTTGTTGCCGTTGCGGCGCGTCGTAAAAATTGTCGTCGTTCATGTCCCAGCGGTTTTCCACGAAACTGCCGTGCAGAAGCAGCCCGTTGGAAATACGGCCTTTCCCTTTTTTGTTCAGGTGGACATTCAGTTCTCCACGCCCTTCGGTTGAGGTGAAAGCATTGACAAACAAGGGTTTGTCGAGGTGGGGTTTTACCAGTTCGGTATTGATCTGGCCGCTGATACCAGCGTTGCCATTTTTTACGCTGCTGGCGCCTTTGGCCAGTTGAATGCCGTCGAGCCAGGTGCCCGGTATATATTCGAAGGCAAAAGGGGTGGCGATGCCGCCCATGGTCGGGCGGTTTTCGACCATGAACTGGCTGTACACCCCGCGCAGGCCGAGCATTTGTATCTCCTTGACGCCCGTAAGCGCATTGGAATAGACGATATCTACGGCGCCGTTGGTCTCGAAACTTTCGGACAGGTTGCAGCACGGCGCTTTTCGCAGTTCTTTGCTCGTGATACTTTCCACGTTCCGTGTTTCCAGCGTCGACACGCGGTTGTCGAAACCATGCGCCGCCACCGTTACCTCCTGAAGCTGCTTGATGCCGGTCACTTCAATCCACAGGTTGTTTTCCTCCGGCAATACCTGCACCTCGGCAGGGGTATACCCCACGTATTGCACCACAAGGGTGCCTTCCTCATTCCTGGAAGGCAGGCTGAAACGCCCGGCTGTATCCGTGATGGTCCGGGCGCTGTTGTCTTTCCAGGAAACCGTTGCGCCGATGAGCAGTTCTTCCTGTTCATTGGTCACGATGCCGGTGAGCGGTTGGCTGGTATTTTGAGCGTACAGAAGGTTTGAAATGGCAAACAGCCCCCATACGAGGGTGAATATTTTTTTCATTACCGGTCAGGTTTTTAAAATGAAACAACTACGAGGCACGAATGGCGTCGCAATGAAACTTGCAGACGTCTGGCGTCTGCTGACATTCATAACCGGTTCTAACACAGGGATACCTGGTGGCGCAGGCAGATGTCGCGCCCGGAAAGGGGCGGGGGGGCGAGCGGGACTGGTTCGGTCGTGCAAAGGACAGGGCGCACAAAATGCCGGAACATGGGCACTTCGCTCATCCAGAGCGGACCGTCAAAGGAGTTTTCGAAGGGATTTTCCACCACAAATTCGGGTTTCATCTGGAAAACCCTGGTGGACTTGTGGTTGCATTCGTGCGACTTGCCCGGCGCATACGGACCTTTTTCGCAGCAGGAGTGTACTTTTTCAGGAACCGGGCAGCAACTTCCGGAATCGGTTTTTGCGGCAGCGCAACTGTCGCCATCCTGTATGACGAATATCGAAATGCTCGTCTTGCCCGCACAATAGCAGTATATCTGCTGCACACTGATGCCCATCGTGGCGGTCAGCAATGCTGCCACCCAAAGCCAGGCGAATGTTTTTTTTGTGCGAACGGACATGCTACATGAAGTTGAACGCAAAAGTAACGGTATTAAGGGGGAATGTCCAAACCGGCCGCTGCATTTGAAGGGTATTTGCAAAATCGTCACATCTCTTCCGGGCCTTCTCCCACCCAATCCTCCTGATAACGGCCGTTTTCACAGAATTCCTTTAATTCCTCTTCGATAAACGCGCGAACCTCGTGTATAATTTCGCCCGGGTAAAGCAGGTGTACATTCGGGCCGGCGTCGAGGGTAAAATATAGGGGGTGCCCGGTGGCCTGGCGGTAGGCCCGCACCTTTTCAATGATGGCGACAGATCCGGGCTGCATGAGCAAATAAGAGGGGTTGCTGCACATCATCAGGGCGTGCAGGGTAAGGGCCTCGTCTTCGGCGATCTTTCCAAAGGTGTCCAGGTCGCCGGTGCGCATGGCGTCGAGCAGCACAGAAAGGCGCTGCCGGGCCTGTGCATAGCGGGTTTCTGCGAACGGGTTTCCGTCCATCAGGGCATGGCCGGCGCGACTGGAAACGGATTTTTCGTCGCTGCTGACGATGAGAATGTCGTCGTGAAAATCCTTAAACGTATCGTGTATCAGGTCGCCTGCGGGCACGGCGTATTCGTTGGAAGCCTCCTTCACGTGCTGGGTTTCGCCCCACACGGCCGCGTGTGGGAAAACAGACCTGCAGGCCGAGCCGCTGCCGAGGCGCGCGACCCAGGATGCCTTTCTGTCGAATGCTGCCGGGTCCCGGAGCGTGCCGAACAACACGTCTTCCAGCGAACACAGGCACAGGGCAAGCGCCGACATGGCGGAGGCCGACGACGCGATACCGGCAGAGTGGGGGAAGGAATTGCCGGTGCGAATGACCAGTTTCAGTTGCTTTAAAAAGGGAAAAACAGGCGCAAGGCTTTCCAGAAACGCCTGAACTTTTGCTTTAAATGCCTCGTTTTCCTCCTGATGGAAGTAAAACTCCAGGTCTGTTCCGCTTCCGGAGGGATTGTCATTAACAGCGTATTCCAGACTGGTGTCGGTAAAGGAAGAAGCGAGCGTCAGGCTGAGTGAAGGGTTGCGCGGGAGTTGCAGCCCGTACTTGCCCCAATATTTGATGATGGCGATATTGCTCGGCGAACGCCAAACGATGTTGCCGGGCTCCGGCGGGTTGGAAGAGTCGATTACAAGTCGCGGATTGTCGTACATATGTTTAAAGGTTTCATGGTTTCAGGGTTGGGGTGCAGTGGGGCAAAGAAAAGGGAAATGCCGGAAATTGCCGGTTAAGATGAAGGCCTGCTGCCTAGGGGGGCAAAGATTTGCTCAATTAATGCCGTCGAATAAGGGCTGTATTGCTACGGAATGTAATTCAATAGCATATTTTTCGTTCTGCCGTCCTACTTTTGTCCCATTGCAACCCTTAAACCCGCTGCAATCATTTAAACAATGTGGGAAAAGATCCGCCGCTTCGGCGTTGAACTGTATGCTTACCTGACGGCGCCCTTCGTCGTGAGGAATTACCTTGGAATGTTGGCCCTTGCCGGGAGTATCCTGGTGCTGACCTTTTGGTGGCTCACCTGCTATACCAACCACGGTGAAAGTGTACAGGTACCCAGTTATGTGGGCATGGGTATTCAGGAAGCGGCCCGCAAGGCGCGTTCCCGCAACTTTAATGTGGCCGTCAGCGATTCCATCTATATGCCCGGAAAGGCGCCGGGGGAGATCATCATGCAGGACCCCAAGGCCCAAAGCCGGGTGAAGGAAGGGCGTACGGTATATTTTATCATCACCAAGAACAACCCGGATATCATACGGCTGCCCGAATTGGCGGGTAGCGACGATTATGAATTGTATAGCAGAAAACTCAGCCGGCTGGGACTGAAACCCAGGATTGTATCCCGAGTGGCCGACCCCAAACTGGAGCCGAATACGATTGTTCAGGTGATCTACCGAAACGATACCATCACCCGCAAAATACGGCAGGGCTTTTCCGTGGAAATGGGCGGAACCATCGATTTTGTCGTCAGCGAGGCCGTAACACTGACGGTGGGAATACCCGATTGTGTGGGCCAGGCGATCGATGCAGCCAAATTCCTGATACAGGCCAGCGACCTGAGCGTCGGTGCGATCATTCCCGACGGCACTGTTGTCGATATCGAAACGGCCTTTGTGTATCGCCAGAGCCCGAAATATGATCCAAACGGCACGATGCGTAAAGGCGAGATGATCGATCTGTATATTACACAGGACAAACCCGTCATCAACAATCAATAATAACCGGATTAAAATTCCAATTTCAAATGGATATAACTGTTCAGGAACTCCGCCAGAAACTCGAATCGGGTGAAGATTTTGTTTTCATCGATGTGCGTGAACCCTGGGAATATGAAGAGTTCAACCTGGGTGCTAAACTCATGCCGCTCAATGAACTGATCAACAATGCCTGGCAACTGGAAGAGCATAAAAACGACGAGATCGTCATCCACTGCAGATCGGGTTCGCGCAGCGGAATGGCGCAAAGTGTGCTTCGGGCAAACGGCTTTACCAATGTCCGCAACCTGACCGGCGGTGTTATGGCCTGGCTGGATGCATTCGGGGCGACAAAACCGTAATCATCCCTGATCTGTTATGCAGGAGACGAAACATCACCACCATGCTGTCGACTCCGGTTCTGGTGCCGGGTGTGCATCCGGGTCATTCCTGCGTCTTGCCTGTCGGTTTGCCGGTGTTTTTGCGCTGCTGCTTTTGATCTGTTGTTCGCCGGGGCGTACTTTCCGCTATATTCCGGCAGCGGGGGACAACAACGGCAAACCGCCCCGTCCCGACCGCAGTTGCTCCGACTGGCGAAATTACATACCCGACACCGCACACCTCGAATACCTCCCTGTGCGCTACCTCCGCGTCAATTTTCACATCCTGAACAGCAGCGACAGCAGCCACAATTTCCGTCCGGAGGAAGCCCGGGCGTATTACGGCAAGCTCCTGGACATCGCCAATGCCCGGCTCGACTCCAACATGCAAAACTGGCGATCGCCCGAAGGCACACCCGTGCTGCCCCGCCGTTACCGCTATGTGCTCAGTCCACAGCCCGGCGACGATGGATTTTACTACCATTTTGACGATTCGCTCTATTATTTCATATCTCAGGGTAAAAATCAGAACAACTACAACCGCAAGGTCATAGACAAATACGCCATCGGCAAAGATTCCATCATCAATATCTTCGCCATGGTACACCCCGACGACAGCATTCAATCGTCGACCTACCGGGCAAATGCCCAGGGTATCGCGCTGGGTACCTGCCTTAAAATGGCCGGTATTTTTGAAAAGAAGGAACCTCCGCAGAATTTTTCCGGGTTACTCAACCACGAGGTCGGGCATATCCTGGGTCTCAGCCATGCCTGGGTGGAAGACGGCTGCCCGGATACTGACGATCATCCCAATAAATGCTGGGACTGGTCGCCCGACCCGCCGTGCAATGCGCTGGCTACCAATAATATGATGGACTATAATACCCACCAGATGGCGGTAACGCCCTGCCAGATCGGCCGCATTCAGGCAGGCTTTGCCAATGAAAAGAATGCGGTGCGAAAATGCCTTGTCCCGACCTGGTGTGCCCGGAACCCGAAAAAGGATATTTTCATTCGCGATTCGGTGGCCTGGGAGGGCGCCCGTGATCTGGAAGGCAGTATAACCGTGATGGCAGGCGGCGCGCTCCGGCTATCGTGCCGCGTCTCGATGCCTGCCGGGAGCCGCATCACGGTTCAGCCCGGTGGCCGGCTTTGGCTCGACGGCGTGCGGCTCCACAATGCCTGCGGCCTGGAATGGCAAGGCATTTTTTTGGAAGAACAAAAGGGAAAGCAAGGCTCGGTAAACGTCCTGAAACCGTCGATCCTCGAAAACTGCCCCCCGGAAAAGCCGGCGACATTGCGCAAATCCCGGAGCGGCCGATGATTCTTTGGAGGCCTTTACGCCTGTTCCTGCAATGAAAAATGTCTACCTTCGTTAAGAGGCTGTTTGAGTTAGGCATTTGGAGTTTGTTATAGATCATTTTTAATCTGATTGAGGCACCAAAACCGGAGTTTAGCCTGAGTTAAATGAGGATTTTGGGAACGAAAAGCAGGTTAAAAAGGGGCATAACAAAACCAAAATGACTAACTCAAACAGCCTCTAAAACCACGCGCCCGCATATTATCCAGCACAGACGAATTTGATATGAAACACTACCGCATCGCATCACTCCTTCTCGTTTTTTTCTTTGCCCTGCTTGCACCTGCCTGCAAAACCAAAAGCGGCTGTGAGGCAACCGAGAGCCTCCGGCCCCAAACCAGTAAAAAGGGAGGGTTCAAGGCCGGCAAAAAACGGGATGCCGGACTCTTCCCGAAAAAGATGTCAAAGAAAATGAATCAATAGGAGCGGGGCGTCAATTCGTCAAGATTGCATGACGACATGACGCTTGGTATCAAAACCCGGACGGATGCTATAATATAGTGCGGCTGTACGCAGTCCTGCCTATTTTTGAACCCAAAATCCGGCCATGGCATTCCTTTCAGCACAAGAATGGTATTACCTGCTCAGCAGTCGCCTAAAGCGATCTGTTGCGGTGCTGTCGGCATTCATCCGGCGCAGACCGCGGGTGAGTGCCCTGATGTTTGCCCTGTTGCTGCTGTGGTTGTTTTGCCTGCCCAGTCCCCTGTTCGACAAACCTGTTTCTGTTGTGTTGGAAAGCCGCGACGGCGAATTGCTGGGTGCGCGTATTGCGGCAGACGGCCAGTGGCGTTTTCCTGTAATCGATACTGTTCCGGAGAAATACGCCGCCTGCCTGATCACATTCGAGGACAAGCGGTTCCGCTGGCACCCGGGTGTCGATCCGATCGGTATGGCGCGCGCCTTGTGGCTGAATGTCCGTAGCGGACGGGTAGTGAGCGGAGGCAGTACCATCACGATGCAGGTCGTGCGAATGATGCGCGACAACCGGCCGCGCACCCTCTGGGAAAAGGCCGTGGAAATATTCATGGCCACACGCCTGGAACTGACCTGTTCCAAACGCCGCATACTGAGTCTTTACGCTTCCAATGCGCCCTATGGCGGAAATGTGGTTGGCCTGGAAGCAGCTTCGTGGCGTTATTTCGGCAAGCGCCCCGGACTGCTTACCTGGGCAGAATCTGCAACGCTGGCAGTGTTGCCGAATAGCCCTGGATTAATCCATCCCGGCCGCAACAGAAATGCTTTGCTGGAAAAGCGAAACCGCCTGCTCGACCGCCTGCGCGATATGGGCAAACTTTCAGCCATCGAATGCGACCTTTCCCGGGAAGAGCCGCTACCCGGAGAACCGCTTCCCCTGCCTCAAATGGCGCCGCAATTGCTTCAGCGACTGGTTTCGGAATACAACGGGAAAGGGGCAAGTTGGGCAACAGGCACCGGCAACCGCTTTCGAACCACTGTCGACCGGCAATTACAGCGCCGCATTATCGATATTCTTTCCCGCCGACAGGCAATGCTTAAAGGCAACGGCGTGCACAATATGGCCGCTGTCATCATTGATGTGCAGCGTGGCGAGGTGCTTGCCTACGTCGGCAACGTCGCCGACGCGGGCAGTGAACACGGCGAGTCGGTGGATATCATCGCCGCGCCGCGCAGCACCGGCAGTATTTTGAAGCCCTATTTGTATGCGCTTGCACTGGAAAGCGGCGATATGCTGCCCAAAAGCCTGTTGCGCGATGTGCCCACTCAACTGGGCCAATACCGCCCCGAAAACTTTTATGAAAGTTACGATGGTGCGGTGCCCGCGAGGCGTGCGCTGATCCGATCGCTTAACGTGCCTTTTGTGCTGCTGCTTCAGCAGTACGGTCTGGAGAAGTTCCACTTCAACCTCAAGCGGTTGGGATTGTCGACCCTCAACCGCCCCCCGGAGCACTACGGACTGTCCCTCATTCTCGGCGGCGCAGAGGCCAATCTGCTCGATATCACCAATACATACGCCTGCATGGCCCGCGAGCTCGGCAGTTTTTACGAGCGCAGCGGCCGCTACGACCCCTCCGATTTTCGTCCGCCGATAATGGTCCGCCGCCCGCCACCGCCCGACCGCCTCCTCCCTGCCAGCGATTTATTGAGCGCCGGAGCCATCTGGTACACCTTTGAAGCGATGCGCGAACTGGAGCGTCCCAACAGCTCCGGCGAGTGGGAGCTCTTTCAGGCCGGGCGGCCCATTGCCTGGAAAACAGGTACGAGTTTCGGGTTCCGCGATGCCTGGGCAGCGGGGGTTACGCCGCGGTACGCAGTCGGGGTATGGGCGGGCAATGCAGATGGTGAGGGGCGACCCGGCCTTATCGGTGTGGCGGCAGCGGCTCCCGTTTTATTTGAAATATTCGAACAATTGCCCGGAAGTGGCTGGTTTGACCCGCCCTACGATGACATGGTTCAGGCGCCGGTTTGCCGGCAAAGCGGTTTTCGCGCCGGCGAGCATTGCGAAGCGGATACCGTCTGGATACCCAAATGCGGGCTGAAGTCGCAGGTTTGCCCTTATCACCGGCTGTTGCATCTCGACGCAAGCGAGCAGTGGCAGGTCAGCAGCGACTGCGAATCGCCGGCAAACATGCGACACAAACCCTGGTTTGTGCTGCCGCCTGTAGAAGAATTTTATTTCAAAAGTAAAAACCCGTGGTATACTTCGCCCCCGCCGTTTCGCGCTGACTGCCTGGCTTCACAGGCGGCCCAGAACAACACGCCCATGCAATTGATCTACCCGAAGCACCCGACACAGATATATGTGCCCGTCGATTTGGACGGCAAACTGAGCAGCACCGTTTTCGAGGTAGCCCACCGCGTTCCGGAAACAGAGATATACTGGCACCTCGACGGGGTTTTTCTGGGCAGCACCAAAACATTTCACCAGATGGCGCTGCAGCCTGCAACAGGCAAGCATCACCTTACATTGGTAGACAAGGACGGCTATCGGCTTGAACTGACTTTTGAGATTATCGGGAAGGGTTCATAGGAGGAGAGTACAAGGTCAAAACGAAAATTTATTGCAGTAATAATACGATTCCCGCGTGTGGGAATATTGTATTTCTGCACCGAGCATTTTGAGTTCGTCTAGCCGGCGAAACAGGGATGCAACGGATATTCCGATACGCCGGGCAAAAGCATCGTAGCGGCCGGTTGCTTTGCGGCGTATAAGATTATCTATCCGCCGAAGCAGCTGGAGATGTTCGAGGAAGGTCATGATGAAGCGTATTTTATTAAAAATGGGGATACTTACCAATACAATAGCAGTGGTAGAAATAACAGATTGTATAGAATACCTGGGTAACCTGAAATGCAGAAAACGGCCTTATGACCAACAATTCAGGAAGGCTTTTTGCCCGATATGCAACAGAAAATAGAGAGAGGGATGCAACTTGGGGCCATCGTGCGGATTGCAGGAAAGGGGATATTCCATAACAAAACAATTAAAGGATTAGCGTGTGTTTGTGTATGATGGCAAACGTAGTATTTTCATTTGCATTCTCCAATAGTTGGCGCGTAAAAAAATTAAAATCGAGTTAAAGAGAAAATTATACGTGGTTATTTGGCAGGGCGCAGGCCTGATAGCCTTTATCTCTTCGGTTATTTTGCTTGGTGTTAATCCAGATGAAATTTTGGAATCGAAATTACCTAGTGGTGGCACGTACATATTCCTCGCCGGCTTTCACCAGAAAACCGGCGAGGAATATGTACGTGCCACCACTAAATATCATCACTCCACTACTATCTTTTCCGTTGCCACATCGTTTCCCCTGCGAACAACGACAAAATATACACCCGGGGTCAGCTTCTCGGTTATCTCAGTGACCATACCAGTTGTTTCCCGGTGGAGTACGGATTGTCCGAGGATATTCATGATGTCGCATGATGCGGGCTTTCCATCTGAAACCGAGATGCGAAAAGCGCCGGAAGCGGGATTGG
>CALMBD010000202.1 GCA_937861115.1 uncultured Bacteroidota bacterium
TCCGGCATCGCGGCATCCCGCGCTTTCCCGTCCAGGTCCTTGTCGATGCCCAGGATCGGCGCGGCGTAGCGATTGGCGATGCTGTGCATGGTATCGAGCCGGTACAGGTTTCGGTTGGGGTTGATAAATATAGTGTCCTGGTTGTCGGTATTGATGCAGGGCATACAATGGTCCAAAAAATCGGGATACTGATCGGAGTCGAGCAGGTCGCGCACGCGCACAATGCAGTTGCGCATCTGGTAATCAAACATGGACGGATCGTCGAGCCGGTCAAACAGGGTGATTTGGTCGGCGCGGCTTCCGAAAAGGATACAGTTCCGGAATTGTGCTTTCAGGGGGTAGGCGACGTAGTTGGAGCAAAAATCGTCGAGACACAGCGCATTGCCCATACGCAGCGCTTCGCCGTCGACCCCATAACTGGCTGCCGTGCAGTAGGTAAAGTTGTACTCGCCCCCGTATTCCAGTTGTATGGAGTAACCGGTATTTCCCCAAAACAGGCAGTTCTCCGCGTCGATCCTGGCGTGTATGCCGATCAGACCGCTGCTGGAAGTGTTGTAAATCTGTGTATTGCGCAGGGTCAGATCGGCAGCGGAGTCGACGCGGATACCGATGATGGAGTTGCGCACGATGCAGTGCTCGATCACGTGCCCCTGCGTGCCCGATTGCAGCCAGATGCCTGTCCACTGCCCGGGTTCGTTATCGAATTCGGGTTCGAGGCGGTCGCCTTCAAAGATCACAGGGTTTTCCTGCGTGCCTTCCACGACCAGCCGCCCGGAGCCTGTAAAGGCCAGAAAGCCGTCGTTGTAGCGGTAGATAGCGGTGTCGGTCACCTGTTTGGCCAATCCGCCGTGTACGTATATGCGCGCGCCTGCCGGGATGCGCACGGTGCATTCGTCGATCACCAGCACGCCGTAAATAACATAGGGGCGCGGATCGTCCCACACCCATTCGCCGCCGTTGCAGCCGTAGCCCACCACGCCGCCTGCGCCGAAGCGCGAGGGCAGGTACACGGCATTCTGCCCGTAGGCCTCCAGTACCACGGTTTGCACGTTGCCGTTTGTTTCGAACAGCAGGTTTTCATCCAGGACAAAAGGACTCGAACCGGGCGGCTCGTCGGGGTTCACGGTAACCTCGGCGAAGACGTACAGGCTGTCGTTGGGGGCGATCTCGATATTCTCGTGGCTGTCGCCGGGCAACCCGTCGACATTCAGGTTGAAACGGGAAGCCGCACCGTTTTCAAGGTAAATTTTTGAAATCCGGATGCTCTCCTTGTGCCGGTTGTAAATTTTCAGGATACGGGTGGCAGAGCCGAGTTCCGTGAATACCGTATCAAAACGCAGGGTATCGGTGCTGAACGCCAGTTTGTCCTCGGGCGCAGTAGTGAATTTTTCCTTCTGGCAAAAGGCGAGGAAAAGCAGCGGTAACAGCAACAGTGGCAGGCGGCAGGTGGACATTTTTGTCTGGAAGATTTTTGTAAGGATGGCAAAGGTAGGATTTTGGTTGCTTGCGGAATGCGCATGTACTGGAATTCAGCCGCCAATTGACCCCGGATTTTGTCCGCTCCAACCGTCGTCCGGGCCGTTTCCAGCCGGTTTTGCTTGTGTTTCGGGGCAATCCCGTCCAGATTTGTGTTGTGCAATGTACCGATCATTCGTTTGCATACCATAACCTTATTCAATCATTATACCATGAAAAAGTACCTCGTATTGATGGCCGTGGCTTGTTGCGGTGGCCTGTTAGCATTGGGTGGCGCCCGCCTGTTGGGCTGGAACAATTCGACTTCAAACTGGTCCGGCGAGCGCACGGCGCCCGTTCATTTTGCCAATTATGCCCCCGGTACCGGCCCGGTGGTGGCCGACTTCACCTTTGCGGCCGAAAAATCGCTGCCTGTGGTGGTCCATATTGCCGCCAGTATGCGCTCCAAACGAAGTGCAGGCAGCCTGCAAGGGTTTGGTTTCCAGGGACTGCCCGAGCCGTTCAGGCAATTCTTCGGACCGGGGCTGACGCCCTTTGGCCAGGATATGCCCAATGGCGGAGAGCCGGAACAGGCAACCGGTTCGGGTGTTGTGCTTAGCGCCGACGGCTATATCGTCACCAACAACCACGTCGTACAGGAGGCTGACGAGTTAAGGGTTACCCTCAACGACAAACGCGAGTTCAAGGCCACAGTGGTCGGCACGGACCCGTCCACCGACCTGGCGCTGCTGAAAATTGATGCCAAAGACCTGCCGTTTATCCAACTGGCCAATTCCGACAACCTGAAAGTAGGGGAATGGGTCGTGGCGGTGGGCAACCCCTTCAACCTTTCGGGAACGGTCACTGCCGGCATCGTAAGCGCCAAGGGTCGCGATATCCATATCGTCCGGGACAAGGCGCCGATCGAGAGTTTCATACAGACGGATGCAGTGGTCAACCCGGGGAACTCGGGCGGCGCCCTGGTTAACCTGAATGGTGATCTGATCGGCATAAACACCGCCATCGCTTCTCCGACAGGCGTTTATGCCGGCTATGCTTTCGCCATTCCCGCCAACCTCGTGGCGAAGGTGATCGAAGACCTGCGCAAGTATGGCGTGGTGCAACGGGGCTATCTGGGTATCATCATCCGCGACCAACCCAAAGACAAGGAAGAGAACTGGCAGCCGGGCGTTTATGTCGACAGCCTGGCAGAAAACAGCGCGGCCGGGCTGGCCGGCGTCCGCAAGGGCGATGTGATCACCCAAATCGACGGGCAGGCGGTCAAAACTTCACCGGAACTGCTCGAAATAGTGGGCAAGCACAGGCCCGGCGACCGCTTGAACCTTACCGTGCAGCGCAACGGTTCGGTGCGCGACATAGCCGTCGTGCTCAAAAACCGGCAGGGCAGTACCGATGTGGTGAAGAAAACGGATGCAGGTATCGCCCTGAGTGCCCTCGGCGCCTCGTTTGAAACGCTGGGTAAAAACGAAGCGAAACAACTGGGTGTGGCCGGCGGTGTCAGGGTTACAACCATTAATCCGGGCAAACTGTCCAGCCAGACCGATATCCGCGAAGGATTTATCATCCTGAAAGTAAACAATGAGCCGGTATCGGATGTGGACGACATGAACAGGTTGCTGCAGGATAAAAGAGGCGGGGTAATGCTGGAAGGCATTTACCCGGAGAATCCCGGGAAGGTTTATTACTACGCTTTTGGGCTATAACACAAATTTGAGAACGGAAGATAGCATTCATGAGGACGGTGCGATGCGTTCTGTGCAGGGGCGCGTCGCCCGTTTTTGTGCCGGTCTCAATGGCTACTCCTATTTTGGCCATGAACAAAAATGCGTGTCACATATTACTTTTCACTCTTTCCTGTTTTCCGATGCTTCAATGCAGAAAACAGGCGGAGCAGGACCGGCCTGTAACGTCGGACGAGGTCTCTTCCGTTGTGGTGGAGTTGCCGGCGGGCAGCCGGCTGTTTTTTGCCAAAGCCGAGGAACAACTGGCCTCCGGCAACTACCCACTTGCAGCACACCACCTGCACGAAGGCATAGTGGCGTTTCGTTTCGAGACCGGCCGGGTGCATGGACGGGATGCTTTGGTGATCAACCATTCCATCGACTCGCTTACCCATTTGCGCAGGCTGCTGCGCCGGAACCAGCCGGTTAGCAGTACCGACCTGCACCGGGTGGTCGAACACGCACTCGTGTTTGTGCCCTGCAATGCTCCCCATCGGGAACAGTAGCCCGCCTGGCCCTTCGTATTGTCCGTTTCGGGTGAAATTTTGTAAATTGGCTCGGTCAATACGTCCACTTTTACATGAAAAATCAGGCGGTGATTTCAAAAGGCATTTATTGGAAAATTGCGCTGGCCAGCGCCGTCGCAGCGGGGATGGTTTTTTCAATCGGCACGCAGTTCAGGCTGGGTTTTCAATTCGGGACCTTCGGGCGCGAATTTGCATTCGGCTTTCTGTTCACGCTCCTCGTTTGGTGGTACAATACGACCGGATACCCGATTTTGGAAGGTCTGCTGCCGGGGCATTTCCGCGGGAGCCGGTGGTCGCGTGTGCTGCGTGTATTAAGCACACTCTTTTTCAGTTTTGCCATCGTTTGGCTCGATGAGCGCGCCCAGGTGCTCCACATCGACCAGGATCTGTCCGGTTATGTACAGCCTGAATACGCCAATGAGTTCAGGGGTATGGTGACGGCCGGCATGGTGATGCTGCTGTTTTTTTTTCTCGATACGATGAGGAAGTACTACCAGACCCGGATGCAGGTAGAGCAGTTGAAACTGGAAAACTCCAATGCCCGGTTTGAGGTATTGAAGCAGCAGGTCAGTCCGCATTTTCTTTTTAATGCGCTCAACATTCTGAAAACCATGGTGAAAAACAGCGACCCTGTGAGCGAGGAGTACGTCATCCGCCTGTCCGATCTGTACCGCACGCTGCTCCTGAGCCACCAGAAAGAAAAGGTAACGCTGGAGGAAGAACTGGCAGTGCTGGAGAATTACCTCTTTATGCTGAAGGCCCGGTTTGGCGATAAACTGGTGGTCTCCAACAGGTTAAAAACGAATGGCAAGGCGACCTACCTGCCGCCGCTGACGCTCCAGATGCTGGTGGAAAACTGCATCAAGCACAATGTAGTGAGTGCTGACCATCCGCTGCACATCGAACTGTTTGAGGAAGACAACTGTATTGTTGTTCGGAATAAAATACAGGTGCGGCGTTCGGTGGAGGGCAGCAACCGCGTCGGGCTCGACAACATCCGTCAGCGATACCAGGCGCTGGGCGGTCGCGCCATCGGGATCGACCAGAACAACGAATATTTTACCGTGCGGCTGCCCGTGATTTACAACTGAAGACGAACGCCATGAACATATTGATCCTTGAAGACGAACAGCGCACGGCGCTCGACTTGCAGGCTACCATCCGCGAACTGGAGCCTGATGTAATATTTACCGGCGTACTTGATTCCGTCGATGCCGCCGTCAGGTATTTCAAGGCCAACCCGGCCCCAGATTTGGCCTTTTTCGACATCCAACTCGCCGACGGGCTCAGTTTTGATGTATTTAACGAGGTGGAGGTGCCGTGCCCGGTTATTTTCTGCACGGCGTTTGACGAGTATGCCCTGCAGGCTTTTCAGGTAAACAGCGTGGATTACATCCTGAAGCCCTTCGATCGCCAGTCGCTCGGCCGCGCCCTGGAAAAGGTGAAAAAACTGGAAAACTTTTTCCAAAAGCGCGAAGGGCGCCCCGAACGGCTGGCCGGCTTGCTCAACAGCCTGCGTCCGGCGCAGACCAAAAGCGTTTTTCTTGTTTCCCAACGCGACAAACTCATCCCGGTCCAGGTAGCAGAGATCGCCTATTTCTATATTGAATACGAAGTTACTTTCCTGTACACCTTCGACAAGCGCCGCTTTGTGGTCAACCATACCCTCGACGAACTGGAAAAAATGCTCGACCCCCTGTTGTTTTACCGCGCCAATCGCCAGTTCCTGGTGCACATCACCGCCATTGTTGAGGTAGAGCAATACTTTGCCCGTAAACTGCTCCTGCGCATGAATGTCGATACAAAAGAGCCTGTGGTGGTCAGCAAAGCCAAAGCCAGCGATTTTATCCACTGGATGGAACACCGCTGAGCAGTCGCACCCGCCACCGTCCGTTTCCCCGGGTTATTCGCCCGGCTCGCCCTTGTTCCGGTTGACGGACCGGTTTCGCTTGCGCACCTTTGTAACAACGAATAAAAAACAAACACTAACACTTAACTATTTCATTTTCAGCAACATGAAAAAGATCGCATTTGCCCTTGCGCTTGCCCTTGCCGCTACCGGCCTTTTTGCCCAATCAACGGGTAGTACAACGCCGGCCAAGCAGGGCGCGGTGGCCCAAAAGGCCGTAGTAAAGAAAGCAGATGGACAGGCGGTGGCTGCCGGCCAGCATGCCCCCGCTGTAAAGACCGCTACGCAGCCCTCCTCCAACCAAATAGCCGCCGTTACGGGCAACGACAAACCCAAAGCCACGGCTGGAACTAAAGATGCGAAGACCACGAACAGCAAAATGGCCTCGGCAGGGGTAGCCAAGAAAAAGCACCACCGCCGTCATAAAATGAAAACAAAGACTCCTGAAAACGGCGAAAACGCTAAAACCGACCAGGTAAAGGCGAACAAACATTAAATGCAGAAAGAGGTAGTTTTTTCCCCGTGCCGTCAAGTCTGCGCGGGGTTTTTTAATGGTTACATTATTAGAGGCTGCGCACCGGTATTCACTACCGGTAGCCTCAGATAGGAAGGTTTTTTGTTTTGATTAGGGTTTCAAGCCGCCTGCCGACGCAAGAAGGGCAGGCGGCATTTTTGTGTCTTCAACCGGGGCTCCCAAATTTGTCCGCAAAACGTTAATTTTTTAACATTCGCCTCTCCAATATGGTACTCGTTACGCTTGTTTTTCCCTCCCAAACAGCGTGTGCAGGCATCTCTTGTGCCTTGAGTCATTGCCCGGTATTCCAAACATCATTTTGCAGATTGTACTTTCAATGGAAGCCTTCCAAAGAATGAAATGGCAGGCAGCGGAGTCTTTAAAATATGATTTGCCGGTCCCTGCAGGAGCCTGAATACCGGGATTCAGGGCTCCGGCTCCCGGCGCGTTTGCCCGTTTGCAAAACTTTAACGCATTTATTTAAGACGATCTTAACTTTTTCTTAACGCCCGTTGTTATTTTTGCATCGCTTTACCAAGGGACGGGCCTGGCGAATGACTGAAACGCCATGACGAGGGTCAGGCAAACCGCATGAAGGAAAAACCCATAATTGATGTGCTTATTCCGGCCTGGAACGAAGAAAATGCCCTGCCCCTGGTTGTGGCAGGCATTCCAAAAACATGGGTGCGTCAGATAATTGTTTGCGATAATGGCTCTACGGACAGGACAGCGGAGGTGGCCAGGGCTCAGGGGGCAATCCTGGTGAGTCAACCGGAGCGCGGATACGGCAATGCCTGCCTCGCCGGAATGCGTTACCTGGAAAACATGCCCTCGTCTGAACAGCCGGAAATTGTGGTGTTTTTGGATGGCGATTTTTCAGATTATCCGGATCAGTTGCCGCAGGTGGTGGCGCCCATAATGGAAGCCGGAATTGACATGGTGATCGGCTCGCGGAGGTTGGGAGGAATGGAACCCGGAGCCATGACGGCAGCACAGCGTTTTGGCAACTGGCTCGCACCGCTCCTTATCCGCTGGTTTTACGGCTACCGGTTTAGCGACCTGGGACCCTTCCGGGCGATTCGATGGGACAAACTTCAGGCACTCGGGATGCGCGATCGAAATTTCGGATGGACGGTGGAGATGCAGATCAAGGCAGCCAAACAAAAACTGCGATGTACGGAAGTTCCGGTGCGCTACAGGAAAAGAGCCGCAGGACACAGCAAGGTCTCGGGTACGGTAAAAGGATCGGTCCTGGCAGGTTGGAAAATTATTGCAACCATATTCAAATACCTCTAAAGTCAAAACTTACACAACACCTACTTTAATTCACAAATATGTACGGTCTTCATTCCCTCTTCGAAGCATTCAAGTATCAGGCATTTGTCGATTTCGGCTACCTGATGCTGCTCATTTACTTTGTTGCCATGAGCGGCGTAACCATTTATGCCCTCCTGCAATTCCACCTGTTGTACCTCTACAAGCGGTACCACAAAGAAAATCCGAAGATTCAGTATAAACAATTCGAGGCGCACGACCAGGATGCCCCATTTGTGACGGTGCAGTTGCCGATGTACAACGAAATGTACGTCGCCGAGCGCATCATCGACTATGTGGCCGCCCAGGAATACCCTAAAGACCGCTTCGAAATCCAGGTGCTCGACGACTCTACCGACGAGACGGTGGGCATCGTGGCTGCCAAGGTAGCCGAATTGAAGGCTAAGGGTTTTAATATCGAACATGTACACCGTGTGAACCGCCAGGGCTACAAGGCCGGCGCGCTGCAGGAGGCCATGCCCCTGGTAAAAGGCGATTACATCGCCATCTTCGATGCCGACTTCACACCCCGCGTCGATTTCCTGCGCACGACAATGGCCTATTTCGAGGATCCGAAGGTAGGTATCGTACAAACGCGCTGGGAGCATATCAATGCCGACCACAGCATGCTGACCAAATTGCAGGCGCTGCAATTGAACGTGCACTTTACGGTTGAGCAGGCCGGCCGCTCCTACGGCAACCTGTTGCTCCAGTTCAACGGCACGGCGGGTGTATGGCGCAAAAGCGTCATCAATGAAGCCGGCGGCTGGCAAAGCGATACCCTGACCGAAGACCTCGACCTGAGTTTCCGCGCCCAGATCATGGGTTACAAAATCCAGTACCTGGAAAAACTCGGCAGCCCGGCCGAACTTCCGGAAGACATGAACGCGCTGAAAGGCCAGCAGTTCCGCTGGAATAAAGGCGGCGCGCAAAATGTCAAGAAGTTGCTGAAACTCGTTTGGAACACCGATAAACTTTCCGGCATCCAGAAAATGCACGCCATCAGTCAGTTGCTGGCCTACGGCGTATTCCTCTGGGTATTCATCGCGGCTGTGAGCAGCATCCCGCTCGCCTTTGCCTTTGAGCAACTGGGTATTTCGACCCACTTCCTGTCGTTCTCGGTACTGGGTCTGTTCTCCGTCGCGGCCATTTCCTACACGGCCAATATTACGGCTGCCATCAATCGCACGGTACCGCCCACCTTCTGGGAAAAAGTGCGTTTCTTCGGCTTGTTCCTGTCCTTCATGCCGATCTCGATGGGCTTGTCGCTGTACAACGCCGTGGCCGTCATCGAAGGGCTGCGCGGCAAGGTGTCCGCGTTTGTGCGCACACCGAAATACGGCAGCACCAGCGAGCAGACACCCAAACAGAAAGCGGCCTACAAAGCCAAAAAAATATCGTGGATCACGATCGCGGAAGGCTTCATGGCCCTGGTATTTGCTGCCGCTGTCGTGATGGGTATCGCAACCGACAATACCGCATTTGTGCTGTTCCACTCGATGCTGTCGTTCGGCTTTGCCACCATTTGCTACTACTCTATCAAACACCTGCGCTTCAGGTAGTCTGAAGTTGGCGTTTGAAGTCTGGAATTGGTCCCCATGTTGCCCGCAGCAGCATGGGGATTATTGTTGTACCGCGTTAAAACACGGTTAAAGACGCCCATTCCCCTTGCTGTATAACAGGTAACTCCCGTAGTTTTATTCCCGGATTTTAATACACACAATACTTGCCCGAATGAAGCAATTTACGAGACCTGTCCTTGCCCTTTTTATTGCCGGACTGTTTTTGTCCTCCTGTTCTCCCCGACTCTTTTACCAGCCCGCCGAAACACAGCCGGATGCGTCGGAAGTGATTTACACGCATGGTGTGCCCGGACTGCGGAGTTCGGTGCAGGGCTGCGAGGTGGTCACCGAACTGACCTCCAGAGGAGAAAAAGATATGAACCTCAACGTGTATATCCGCAACAACAGCGACTCTGCGTTTACTTTTTACCCCGATAAAGTGGAAGTGCGCGGCTACAACGGTGCGGGAGGATGGGCGCCTTACCGGGTTTTTGAGGCCGACGAATATATCCGCTGGAAAAACACCCGCGATGCCCTGATTGCCGCCGGCGTTATTGTGGCGACGGTGGCCACCATCCTCATCATCGATGAGTTGACCGACGACAATAGTTCCGGAAGCAGCCGGAGCAATAACGACTATCAATATGTATCCGACGGCGCAGGGTTTGTGTACGATCTTACCTGGTGGATGGCCTGGACCATCCCTGCCGTGGCGGACGAACCGCCGCCACCGCCGGCCTATTCGTCCGATTTTCTGCTGCGCGAGCACACGCTTTTCCCCGGCGAAGCGGTACAAGGCATCGTGAAAGTGCGCGCCAAACCGGAGTATAAACAGAAAATACTTGTGGAGGTGCCGGTAAACGGTGTATACGCTCAGTTTGTATTTGACCAGTCGAAGCGCAGGCGCTGATCCTGTCTTTGCGGAAATCTGTTAATGGTTTTCCGGATCGCCCGACCTGCATTTACCTTCGTTGTATGTCCGGCCTTACAGAAACGAACTTCCGATATGCCGTCAGCCTCGCACTCGCGGGGCTGACGGTTTTTTTGGGGTACTGCGTCGACCGAACGGATTTTCTTCCCCTCCTGGCGGCTTACGCCGCATTTTTCGGCCTATATGCCTGGGTGGTCTTTACAGAGAAAAACAAATCGGATACAGCGTTGCGCTGGTATGCCGGTCTCGGCATCGCCCTGAGGGTGCTGCTCCTGTTCAATATCCCCAATCTTTCCGACGATTTCCTGCGTTTTTTATGGGACGGTCGCCTGACCGTCGCCGGTATTCATCCTTTTGAGCACCCGCCCGATTATTTTATCCGCAACAACATCTATCCTGAAGGCATTACACCGGGATTGTTTTCAAGGCTCAACTCGCCTGAATATTACACGGTATACCCGCCGGTCTGCCAGGCGGTATTTGCACTGGCAGCGTGGATCAGCCCGGCAAGCGAATGGGGTGGGGTAGTGGTGATGAAACTGTTTTTGCTGTTGTGCGAGTTGGGTACGATGCGACTACTGTTGGGGAGCAGGCCCTCCCGAAAGTTCAGGCCTGAAGCGGCCTTGGTGTTGTACGCGCTCAATCCACTGATTATCGTGGAAGTTATGGGCAATTGCCATTTTGAGGGCGCCATGATCTTTTTTCTGCTGGCCGGCATACGGGCTCTGGAACGGCATAAAGTGACATACGCTGCCCTGTGGTGGGCGCTGGCCACCGCATCAAAACTGCTGCCGTTGATGTTTCTTCCTGTAGTGCTCTGCCGGCTTGGCCGGAAAAAAGGACTGGTTTTTCTCGCTGTTTTCACCGGAGTATGTCTGTTCCTGTTTGCGCCGCTGCTCCCCGTTCTGCCGAATATCTTATCCAGCCTCGACCTGTATTTCAGGCAGTTTCAGTTTAATGCGAGTATTTATTACCTGATCGATGCGATCGGTTTCCTGATGAAAGGATACGATACTGGCGAAACGCTGGGCCCTGTGTTGGGCCTGGCGACAGCAGCGCTCGTCCTGGTTATAGCATGGAAAGTCCAACCCGGTAGCGGCAAAGCAGGCGCCGACTCAGGCATAATATGGGCGGACGCCCTGCTTTTCGCAGTAGTGCTGCAAATGTTCTTTTCCGCGACCGTGCATCCCTGGTATGCAACGGTGCCTTTTGCGCTGAGCCTTTTGACCCGCTGGCGTTTTCCGCTGGCATGGACCGGACTGGTTGTCTTGTCGTACAGCCACTATGCGGGAGGCGCCTTTCGCGAAAATTACTGGCTTATCGCGCTGGAGTACGGCGTCCTGTGGTATATCCTATACCTGGAGGTGGCGAAAATGAAGAGCAACAGTGTATCCTGACCCCTATTCTTTTCCACTTTCGCCCACAAAATAATCTTCGCGGTGCTGAAAGAGTGCGTTGAAGGTGGTCATGCTGCCGTAGCACCGGGTGATGTACTGCTGGAGGTTAACCTTGTCTTCATCATCGAGTTTCTTGTGCGCATTGATATTTTGCTCGAGCACACGCAGGCGGTCGCGCATCATCACGATCTTGTGGAAAAAGGTGTCGATGGGCAATTCTTTGGGTTGTATGCCGTCGGCCTGAAGGATCATCTTCCCGTTTTTCCATTTATCGCCCAGGGGTACCTTCTCCAAGCTGACGCCCGACCAGGCGCGCAGGATACGCACCAGCGATTGTTCTGCTTCCGTAAAGGTTACGGGCTCTTCTTCAGGGATGCGTTCCACCACCTGCCAGGCGTTGTAATCCTTCCCGACCATTTTAAGTCCGAACTGCATAAAGCATACTTCGTATGCCGCCACATGAAGGCGCACCACAACACCGTCGCCGAAGGCCGGGTGTTTTACGCGGGAACCGATACCAAGTAAATCCATTGTTAATATTGTCTATATTGTTGATTATGTATGGTTTACTTACCACTTACCACTTACCACTTACCACTTACCACTTACCACTTACCACTTGCCACTTATCACTTATCACTCTCCCGAAACAGCCGCACCGTCACCCAGATCAATATTGCCGACAGGAGCGCTGCAAACCAGGGGACCTGGATATCCTGCTCCAGATCGACTGTGGAGATATCCTTGCTGTAAAAGTACTGACCTGCCACCTGCAGGCCGTTGTTAAAAAAGTGGGCGATGGCAGGTACCCAGAAATTCCGGGTACGCCAGTACAACCAGCCCAGGATCAGGCCGAGCAGCATGCGCGACAAAAAACCTTCGAACTGAAAGTGAACAAAACTGAACACGGCTGCCGAGACGAGCAGGGCAACCCAGGGATTGGCAATGCGGCGCATCAGCTGTTGCTGGACCACGCCCCGGAACACCAGTTCCTCTCCGATGGCGGGCAAAAAGGCGATAATAAACAGGTTTGCCAGCAGTTCGGCGCTGTTATCCATGACCAGCAGCCCTTTGATGGCTTCTTCTGCCTGGTCTTCAGCACTTTTCAGAAAATCCGGGAGCGGAATCATCTGGTTGACGTTCAGCAGGAACAGCACCAGCGGCAGCGAAACCGCCATCATCATGATAGCCAGAAACACCGTCTGGAGTGCCGGCAACCGCCGCACTCCGAGGTAGTCCTGCCAATCGGGGCCTTTCCCGCCGGTATTGCGGTAGAACAACCAGACCGTGAGAAAACCGGCCACACCAAAACCTAGCAGGTGGCCGAGCCCCAGTTGCAGGCGCGTATTCCAGCGTTCAGCGGAAGTGGCCTCTGCCGTCAGTGCGGGAGCATCGGCCCATCCCGCCAGCATACCGATGAACTGATAAATACTTATGCCCAGAACGAACAGGCCAAACTGGGCGATCAGGACCATCCGTACCCGTGGCCAGTCTGTTTTTGGGTACACCGGCGCCTCAGGTTCCGCCATATCGCGGTTTTCTGCCGGATCAGGATTGTCAAGTTCGTCCATGTGCGTTTACTTTTGCGCCAAAGGTATGGTTTGTGTTATTTCGCCCTTACTTTGCCTGCCGTTTTTATACCATTAATGATGACTCGTTTAAGCGTAAATATCAATAAAGTCGCCTTGCTCCGCAATTCACGCGGGGGCAACCTGCCCGATCTGGTCCAGGTCGCCAGGGATTGTGAAGCCTTCGGCGCACAAGGCATCACCGTGCATCCGCGTCCCGATCAACGCCACATCAGGTACGACGATGTGCCGGCCTTGCGCGCGGTGGTGACTACGGAGTTCAATATCGAGGGCAACCCCACCCGCGAATTTCTCGACCTTGTTTTGGCAAACCCTCCCCACCAGTGCACCCTGGTGCCGGACGCGCCGGCACAACTTACCTCCGATGCCGGCTGGGATACCGTGGCAGATGGCGCGCGCCTGAGCGAAGTAACTGCGGAGTTGCAGCGCAATAACATCCGTGTTTCCGTTTTTGTCGATCCCTCGGTACGCATGGTGGAAGCGGCAAAGGCCGCCGGCGCCGATCGGATTGAGTTTTATACCGGACCATTTGCAAAGGATTTTGTGAAAAACCCTCAGGCGGCCGTGGCCGCCTACACCAAAGCCGCCGAAGCGGCGAATGCGGCAGGTATCGGCATAAATGCCGGACACGACCTCAACCTTGACAATTTGCGTTTTTTCCGCGACAACTGCCCCGGACTGCTGGAGGTCAGTATTGGCCACGCACTGATCGCGGACGCCCTGTATTACGGCTTGTCGAACGTGATCCGGATGTACCTGCGTCAGTTGTCCTGAGTAACGCAGCGAAAAAACGCTGCCTATTTTCTGCCGGATTCCGCATGTAAATTATTGGTTTTGTGGAGACAATGATAAAATCGGGAGGTTGCCCGCCGGTTTGGCCATTAAAAATTCCGCCATTCCGGGCTAATATTCAAGTTCTGTATTTTACCTTTGATGGCAGTCGGGTTCAGCCCCGGCTAAATAATCGGTACAACCATTTCAAACTTTCATGAGCCGCTTCGAATCAGCTTTATTCCGCGAATAAAGAATGCTGATTCGATAGCGGCTTTTTCGTGCATAAAAATTGCCTGCGAAACGCCATTTTTCCCGAAATTAGCATCTTTAAGAAAGTGCGGTTCTGTTGTTTCTGTAAAATCCCTCCTTTTATGTCAACTGACGAACGTATACGCAACCGACGGGGCTTCCGAAGTCCAATGCTCCTGCTCGGCATTACCATGACCCTGATCTATGTGGCGCTGGCATTGTGGATACTATTGGACAAAAGTTTTCTCACCGGCATCCCGTCCGAATTCCGGAATATATTTGCCGTCATGCTACTGGGCTACGGGGTGTTTCGCGGTTGGCGGGTGTATTCCGATTATTTTTAAACCCTTCCGATTATGAGATATAATATTCTGATTTTCAGTTCGATATTTGCAATGCTCGCGCTTTCATCCTGTGATGAACCGCGTGACAAAAGCGGGAAGGCGATTGATACGCCCACCACGGGCGAGCTGACTATTGCCGTGGATGAAGGCTATCAGCCTGTTATCGCTTCCTGTATAGAAGTATTCAATACTATCTACAAACGGGCAAAGATCACTGCTCTTTATACCTCCGAAGGCGAGGCGGTATCCGCCCTGTTCAAGGACTCGGTGCAGGTCATCATCGTATCGCGCAACCTGACCAACGAAGAGATGAAGTATTTTGAGTCGCGCGGGTTCAAGCCGAAAATCACACCGGTCGCCTACGATGCAGTGGCCTTTATTCTGAATCCGGCCAACCGGGACTCGGTGTTTACCCAGGCGCAGATCAAAGACATCATTTCCGGCAAGATCACCAGGTGGTCGGAGATCAACCCCAAATCGCCGCTGGGCGACATCCAGTTGGTGTTTGATCACCCGCTCTCGGGCACGGTCCGCTACGTAAAGGACTCGCTCAATGCGGGACAGCCGTTGTCGGCCAAGGCTTCAGCCCTGAATACCAACAAGGAAGTGATCGACTATGTCGCCAAAAGCAAAAATTCGATCGGCATTATCAGCGCCAACTGGATTTCCGATACGGATGACAAGGGGGTGCAGGCTTTTTTGCGCGATATCATGCTTGCCGACATCGCTCCTGCCGCAGGGGAAGAAGGTTATGGCCCCTACCAGGCCTATCTCGCAAAAGGCTGGTATCCGTACAAGCGCACCCTTTATGTGATCAACGCACAGGCGCGTTCGGGTTTGGGATCGGGCATTGCGTCGTACCTGGCTGCCGACGGTCAGCGGATTTTCCTGAAAGACGGCCTCTTGCCGGCTAATGCCGTGACACGACTGATACAGGTAACCCGCTAGCCGTTCACACAATCAACCCTTGTGGCAGTACTTAAAAACGGGGCTTTCACACAATTTCGCATCAATAATGTGTTATTGCTGTTAAACTTGTATTAAGATATCGGTTATTTTCCAAAGCTCATGTGGATTTTTTGAGAATAAAGCGTCTGAAATGTGGAACTTTGCGGCCGAGAAAAAATGGACCTCTCCGCAGTTTAATAACAAAATCTTTTCCGAACAATGACAAATCTCCTTAGAAAGGCACTCCTGTTAACAGCAATTACATATGCGCATATCGCCAGCGGCCAGTCCCGTGCCGACGGCCTGGCTGCTATGCAAATGGAAGACTGGGATAAAGCGATCAGTATCTACACCGCGCTTACCAAAGCCGACCCGACTGATCAGGACGCATACCTGACTCTTGCCAATGCCTATTTGGGCAAGGGCGATAAAGACAAGGCACTGGAGGTCTCCAAGACGGCATTCAATGCCAAACCCGACGACCAGATGGCTTTTGTCGCCAATGCCAAAGTGTTGCAACTGGAAGGCAAATCATCGGAAGCAAGCGAGCAATTCGAGCGTGCAGCCAAAAAAGGCAAGAAGAACATCAATGTACTGCGCCAGATAGGTGAGTCATTCATCTATTATATTCCTCCCGGCAGCAAAAGGCCCGACCTGACACGGGCAACCGAATTGCTGAAAAATGCCGTGGATTACAACTCCAAGGACATGCAAACCCTGATGGCACTCGGTTATGCTTACAAAGAACAGGGTAACGGTGGCTTTGCAGCGACGAACTATGAAATGGCAGAGACCCTGGAGCCGAAGAATCCGCTCCCCAAGTTCATGCTCGCCAAGGTGTACCGCGCTGCCAAGATCGGCGACAAGTTCGAGACGTATATCGAGAAGACCCTCGCCGTAGCGCCTACTTTTTCGGCAGCATTGCGGTCAAAAGCAGAGTATTACTTCTTTGCCCGCAAATGGGAGCAGGCAACGCAAGCCTATAAAGACCTGGTAAACAAAGGCGCCGAGGTGACCATCGAAGACGAGATGCAACTGGCGAACTGCCTGTTTATCACCCACGATTGTCCGGCCTGCAGCCAAATGGTTGACAAGATCCTGAAAAAAGATCCGTCCAAAAACTACCTCCGCCGCCTCAAGGCCTATTGTGATTACGAAAGCGGCGAATACCAGCGCGCCCTCGATATCCTCAACGACTATTTCAAAACCGCCCCGCAGGACAAGATCATCGCCAGCGATTACAAGTACCTGGGCAACCTGCAAATCAAGACCAAGGGCGATACCCTGGCGGGACTTGCCAATTTGAAAAAGTCCATTCAGATGGACTCCACCACCTGGGCGCTGCATCTGGATATTGCAAAAATGTACTACTCGCGCCGGATGAACTGCGAAGCAGCGGAAGAATACCTCATGTATTTCGACTCTGCCGGCATGACCGAACCCAAGGTTGCGCAAGACCTGTATTTCCTCGGCCTTTCGCAGTACTTCTGCACCGGTGATTCGCTCAATTACGTAAAGGCTGAAAAGACATTTGCGAAAGTTGCGGAACTGGTACCGAGCGCCAGCATCGGCTGGCTCTGGGCAGCCAAATCTTCCCAGAAGAAAGACCCCACGCCGGAGCAGATCGAAGCCGATCCGGAACTGGCCAAGCAATACGGCAATGCCCGCAAATACTACGAGGAATACACTAAAGTAGCAGGCGACGACAAAGAGAAGAATCAAAAAGACCTCAATGCCGCGTATCAGTACCTTGCGTATTGCTATTTCGTCAATAACGAGGCCGATAAATTCTTCCCGACCATTGACAAATGGCTTGACGTAGAACCCAATGTGGACGCCCAGAACTCTATCATGGAAATGAAAAATGCCTTCGGCAAAGAAGTTCCCGGTGGCACTAACCAGGGGACGCCGACGGCCCCGACCAATGGCGGTAAAGGGAAAAACTAAAATCCTTATTGCAAAGGCCATAAAATATGAGCCATCCCCACCTGCATGATGGGGATGGCTCGTTTTTTATGGCCATACCGGCCATTTATATCGGGTTCCTTAGACTACTACCGCCTCTATACGCTTGGTCTCCCGGCTTTTCTCGGCCATGAATCCCATGATATGGCTTTCTATAGAGGCGTCAATCGTGGATGTCAGCAGATTCGGGTTGTGTTGTGAAACCGCCTGAATCCAGTCGCGCAGCAGCCGCCAGTCGCCGCCGCCATGGCCTTCACCGGTACTCGTGTCGTATACTTCCGACTTCCCGGTCCGGAAATCCGTGAGGGTGAACTTGTTCATATCGCCCACAATATCGCCCATGCTGCCCATTACCCTTGTCCGACGGCCTTCGTATGAAGTAAAGGCTTCCATGGAGAAACTGGCCGTGACGCCGCCCTCAAACTCCATCGTGCTGACGTAGTGGTCTTCCTGGTTGTTGTCCATTCGGTACACACAACGGCCGTAGTTTGTAGTGCGCAGGTACTCGAGGATAGCGTCTCCCTGTTTTTCTTTTTCCTCCGGAAGGTCGAAAACATAGAGTCTGGAGCGTTTCCTGTAATAAATGTCCATGGCAGAATAGGGACAGCTGCCTTCCACCGCACAACCGTCCATGCAGCGCGCCGTGCTGCCTTCCGGCGCATTCTCCTTGCGGAACCACTTCAGGCTTCCCATAGCGACAATCTGTTTGCAGGGCTTGCCCACCATCCAGCGCAGGATGTCCAGGTCGTGGCAACTCTTGGCCAGAATGATGGGTGTGGTGGCCTTTTTGTCATGCCAGTTGCCGCGTACATAACTGTGGCTCATGTGGATGTGTTCGATCGGCTCCAGGTGCTGGAAACTGACCAGTTCGCCGATCGCACCCGAATGGATCATCTCGCGGAGTTTGACGAAATATGGCGCATAGCGCAGTACATGACACACCGCTACGACACGTCCCGTTTTTTTCGCCAGGTTCAGGATATCGCGGCATTCCTGTTCGCTTGGCGAGATGGGTTTTTCAAGGAGTATGTCATAGCCGGCTTTCAGTGCGGCCATACACGGACCGTAGTGCAGGTTGTCGGGCGTTGTAATCAGCACGGCATCTGCAAATTTGGGCCGTTTGAACACATCTTCCCAGGTATTAAACCGGTTCTCTTCCGCAATCCGGTGCTTTTGGGTGTAACGCTCGTTGCGCAGCGCAACAGGTTCCGCAACGCCGACAATATCCAGTTCATCGGGGTAACTGAGTGCGTAATCGCCGTACACGTTGCCCCGGTTGCCGGCTCCAAGGGTGATGGCCGTTACCGCACGATCCGGTTTTTGGAAATAGGGGTTGTCATCAAAAACGGACAGGGGCGTACGGGTGTCCAACCCTTCTGGAAAGCGGCCTAAAAAGGCTGCACTGCCTGCAGCACCTAGTGTTTTCAGCAGTTTGCGGCGAGAAAGTGGCATGACAAAGTATTGAAAGTGAAAAAATCGCTTCCGGAGTCAGCCAAAGGTAATTATTTGACGGGAAAAGAAATTGAGAGAATTTAGGGCAGTTTAAAGCAGCCGGATCTAAACGCTTTAAATCCTCTCAACCCCTCCAAACTACTGCAACCGGAACCGCACCGGCAATGTGAATCGCACTTTCACAGCGTGGCCGTTGGCCTCGCCGGGTATCCAGTTGGGCATGGATTGCAGGACGCGCAGGGCTTCCTTGCCGCAGCCGCCTCCAATTTCCTTAACGACCTCTGCATTATTGATCCGGCCGTCTTTGCCTATCACGAAACTCAGGGCAACGGTACCCTGGATATTGTTTTCGCGGGCAAGTGGTGGGTACTTTATGTTTTCAGCCAGATACTGGAGCAAGGCTTGTTCGCCACCCGGGAAGGTGGGTGGCTTTTGCACGCCGATGATACTGTACTCGCCGTCGTCTTCCTTCGCCTGTGTCTCTACTATGACGGGCAGGTCCGGAACATCGTTGAGCGACGGCGGCGCTTCGCCGGTAGATGCCTGGTCTTTGACGCCGATATCGGCATCAGTATTGATCAGATCTGCTATGGCGGGCGGGTGCTCGTCCGGTACCTGTTCATCGGGGGTTACGGCGGGCGGCGCAAATCGTTGAACTGCGCGCTCGGGCGGCGGCGTTGGCGGGAGTGTTGGCGGCGGCGGCACCTCTGCCGAAATGTCCGGGGGAGGGCCCATGACCATCACGGTATTGACCGGCGGCGGCTCGGGGAATGCATTGGAAACGGCGTTCAGGATTTCCGGAATTACCAGGGCGCACAGGATCAGCAGCATGCCCATGCCCAGGGCGCGGCCGAGGTGTCGCGGATAGGCGCGGCGGAGTTGGTAAGCGCCGTACGACTGGTTTCGATTGGCGAATACGATGTCCAGCATATCCCGGGGGGATACGAATTGTTGGGTTGCCATACTTGAAAAAGTTAAAGGTGAATGTTTCTAAGACGGCCGCTTAGTAAACGGCTTTTTTCTGTTGTTCAGGGGTGAAAACCATGCCGGCTATGGGGTTATGGATAAATGCCTCTTCCTGTTCGGAGACGTCGAGGATCATGTAATACCGGACCCTGCAAACAGCCATCTCGTCGAGGGCATCCACCAGGTTCTGATATCGCGCATTCCGCGTGGGTTTTATCAACACAGTGAGCAAAGAGCCGTCTTTTGCGGTTTTCGACCGGCTGTCCTCGTAATGCTCCTGTCCCCATTTGGCATCTACCCGCTCCATTTTATCGAGGATGACCCTGCGCAGCCCGTCTGCAGAATAGTCGGTAGAGTCCAGTTCCGGATGTACGATGCCTTCATACCAGTACACCTTGTTTTGTGCGCCCAGTAACAGGGTCAGCACTTTGGAGTCCTGTATTTCCGCCTTGTCCGGCGCCTTATCCGGCATGACAAGGGCCATGATCTGCGGCTTGGCGAGTGTCGTGGTAAGCATAAAGAACGTAATGAGCAGGAAGCCCAGGTCTACCATTGGGGTGAAGTCGATCCTGGTGGACGCTTTTTTGGCGCGGATCGTTCCGGGTGGCTTTCGGTGGTTGTCGGAATTTTGTATGTCTGCCATGTTGGAGGTGGTTGGAGTGTGAAAAATTCAGAGACGTTAAAAGGGCATGGAAATGGCTGGCGCATCCCTTGCGGGTGCGAACAATCGTGTGGGCATATCGCAAAAAATTAGAGTGAAATAAAAAAGGCTTTCTAAACCTGGATAATTATAAGATGCTGTAGATGAGTGTATTGGTGTGTGGACAGGATGTTTTTTTTCAAAAAAGTAGAGTTTAAGAAATAAAAAAAACGCGGTACCGACGTGTTGTCGGTACCGCGTCAGGAATGCGGTAAATCCGGAAGTAAAATCACTCCAGACGGAAACGGACCGGAAGCGTGAATCGCACTTTCACGGCGTGGCCGTTGGCCTCGCCGGGATTCCATTTAGGCATGGATTGTACGACCCGCACGGCTTCTTTGCCGCAACCGCCACCGATGTCCTTAACGATTTGAACATCTTTCACGCTGCCGTCTTTGCCGATCACAAAAGTGAGGGCAACGGTGCCCTGAATGTTGTTTTCGCGCGCAAGCGGCGGATATTTGATGTTTTCGCTCAGGTATTTCAACAGTTCCTTTTCACCGCCCGGGAAACTGGGTGGTTTTTGGATGTCGAACATCTCGTAAGTCTTTTCTTCCACAACCTTCGGGGCTTCTACGATCTGAAGTTCCGAGGGATTCTCGTCGATTGCAGGAGGGGCTTCATCATTGCCCTTTTTGTTTTCGGTGCCGATATCCTCCTTTTTTTCGAGGAGTTCCTCGACGGCCGGCGGCTTTTCTTCCTGAACCTCTTCGTCCTTCTTCACGACCGGCGGCACGAATTTCACCGTCGAACGCGTGGGCGGCGGCGGCGTAGGCGGTGGCGGCGGCGGCGGCGGCGGCGGGTTATTCGGATCGATATCCGGTGGCGGACCGAGTTCAGCAACTACGTCGATCGGTTTATCATCCGGCGCCAGCGATTGTACAGCATTCATGATGTACGGGAGCGCGAAGAGAAACGCAATCAGCAGCAGACTGTATCCAAGCGCGCGCCCCAGGTACTTGGGGTATGCGCGGCGGAGTTGGTATGCGCCGTAGTTTTTGTTCCGGTCGGCGAAGATGATATCCAGCATATCCTTGTAGGTTGCGCCTTTTTCTTCTGCCATGTTATGATTTTTAAATTTTTGAATGTTAAACGGTTATGTGCGTTCAGGGCTATTGTGTAGCCGCCTGTATTTGTTCCTCGACATTGAACTTGAGACCGCCGGCCGGATTTTTGATAAATTCTTTTTCCAGGTCGGAAACATCGAGAATCACGTAGTAACGCACCTTGCAAATAGCCATTTCGTCGAGGGCATCCACCAGATTTTTGTATCGGGCCTGTTCAGTCGGTTTTATGATGACGTTAATGAAAGAGCCCTTGCGCGGTTCTTTCGTTTTAAAGTCTTCATAATCTTCCTCACCGAATTGTCCCTTTACTTTATTCATCTTGTCGAGGATGACCTTGCGCAGGCCTTCAGCCGAGTAATCCGTAGAGTCCAGCTTTGCATCTGTAATACCTTCATACCAGTAAACCTTGTCGTTGGCACCCAATAACAGGGTGAGTACTTTAGATTCTTTAACCGGCTCGATATCTTCTTTTTTGATATCTTTTTCGGGCATTACCAAAGCCATGATCTGCGGTTTGGCCAGCGTGGTTGTCAACATAAAAAACGTGATCAACAGGAACCCGAGGTCCACCATCGGCGTAAAGTCGATACGCGTGGACATTTTTTTCGAGCGAACCTTACCACCTTTCTTATGACCACCACCACCACTATCTTGTGCAATTTCAGCCATGTCGCTGTTGCTTTTTTAGTGAAAAAATGTGTTGTCCTGTCAGCACTATTTCTCTGACCCCTCTTCCGCTTTTTTATTCGGATCACTCTCCGAGCTGGTGATCAGGTTGAACTTGTTGACGTTGATGTCTACAAGCGTATTGATCACGTGTTGCACGGCGGGATAAGGGGTGTTTTTATCCGCTTTGACCACCATCACGTATTCGTCCTTCACAACGCCTTCCTGTTTCATGCGAAACTGCGCAAGGCGTGCATTGTGGATCCAGTCGGCTAATTCACTCTTGTTGACGTCGGCCGTATCGATCGGCACACCGGGTGTCGGGAACGTGTTGCGCTCGGAAGGGCTCAGGTCGAGCCACTTCTTGAGCTGGGCACGCGGGATACCGAAACTTCCGGCATTGGAAAACTTGACCTGCTCTTCTTCCGTCAAACCCAGTTTGTACCGGGAGTTGACGTCTGCGATCAGGCTTTTCCGCGTGTGCTGTCCGGTCATATCGAGATAGGTCTTGCCATCCGGTCCGATGAGGATGGTAATAGTACCCGATTCCGGCAGTTTGGTTTCGGAAATAGAAGAGGGCGTGTCCACGACGACGGCTTCCTGCGGCTTCGCTTTGGCGGTGAGCATGAAGAACGTGAGCAAGAGAAATGCTACGTCCGTCATGGCCGTCATATCGACTGAGGGCGCGCCCCTTTTTGGTTTATGCTTCGGCATATCAATATTAGGTTTTGAGCATCAGGAGATCAGTTTTTATAGCGACCTCCCTTCCGCTGCGAATTGATTAATGGTTGCGCGAGGCAAAAGTTTGTGTCAGGCTGTAACCGGCTTCGTCGATGCGGTATGTCATGGCGTCGATCCGGCTGGTGAAAAAGTTGTAAAAAATGATGGCTACTGCCGACGTACCGATACCAAGAGCCGTATTGATAAGGGCCTCGGAGATACCCGTTGCAAGGGCGGTGGAGTCGGGCGCACCTGCCGTAGCAAGAGCGGCAAATGCCCGGATCATGCCCAATACCGTTCCGAAAAGACCCAACAGCGTGGCGATCGATGCGATGGTAGCCAGGATGTTGAGGTTTTTCTCGAGCATCGGAAGTTCGAGCGTCGTGGCTTCTTCCACCTCTTTCTGAATGGCCAGCACTTTCTGGTCTTTCTCCATACCGGTCAGTTTTTCCATTTCGCCGTATTTTTCCAGACCCGCGCGTACTACGTTGGCTACGGAACCTTTTTGCTTGTCGCAGGCCGAGATAGCAGCGGCAATGTCGCCGCGATCGAGGAAGCCTTTGATGTTGCGTACAAAGCCGTCGACGTTGCCGGCGCCGGATGCCTTGTTCAGCGTGATGAAGCGCTCGATCACGAACACTACTACAGTCAGGAACAAGGTTTGCAGAACGGGCACAACCCAACCTCCTTTATACACGGTACCGAAATAGTCGCCGGGCAGCGGATCTTTGGTATTGTCGCCATCCACAAAATGTTTGGGGTCTCCGAAAACGTACTTAAACAAAAGTACTGCCACGATAAAGCACACCGGGATCACGATGTACGGAAAAATCGACGAGGAGTTCGAAGACTGTTGTTTTGCTTGAGTGGGTTTTGCTGCTGTCATGCTGCGTTTTAGTTTAAGTTAATGAATGATTTAGTTTGACTGAAACTCCTCGCAAAACAACATGGCTTTCCCACCGGGCGCCCAAGAATGTTCGTCTTGTTTCACACCCTCTTCTGCCCCTGTAGCCGGCACTTGCCTGTACAGATGCAGACAAGGGTAAAAATGGTGTGTGGGCGACAAAAAAAATATTGTCATGGCGAAATAACCTGTTTCCTGTTGCAAGGAGGTTTTTTAATAGCGGTAAAAATAGTGTAGGTATTACAATTTCCAACAAAGGCTTTTAGAAATTCATATCGAATTCAAGCGTAATCGGCAATTTTTGCACTGCTACGACCGCTTTTGTGCAGAATTTTGATGTAAAATAAAAAAAACGACCGCCAAAAGTAGCACTACAACAAGCCAATACATGACCCGAAAGTCGCGCTTCCCTTCAATTGGCCGGTCGTCGCCAACGAGTGTAAACCCGGCCCAGAAAAATGGTGTCTGAAAAGTTGCATTGACCCGCCGGTCTTCCAGATAGTCGAGTTTGGCCCGCCTCAACGCCTCGCCCAGCGCCTCGCCGTGTTCCATATTTTCATAGAATTGCCGGAGCAGCCGGGCTGTATTCAGATCGTTCACAGCCCAAAGGCTCGACAGGGTACAGGCTGCGCCCGACTGCGCAAAAGCCCGGGCCAGGCTCATGACACCTTCCCCTTTTTGAAAACGCCCGAGTCCCGTCTGGCAGGCGCTCAGTACCACCAGATCGGCGTGCAACGGCAAGGCGTAAATGTCGGGTAGCAACATGGGTTGATCGTATAATTCGATACGCGGAACGGAATCGGCGAAAGCATGGGTTGAAAAATGCAGGATTCGGTAGCCACCGCTTTCCCGTATAAAGTGGTCCAGGTCGGCGTTGCTGCCTTCGAGAACCTGTGTGTTTCCAACGCTGGCGGGGTACCATTCGCTGCCGGTCAGCGGGGCAAGTCCGCGCTCACCTTTTGCAAACCCCGGCGCAAACGCGAGAAAATATCCGGGCGCAGCCGACACCAATGCGTGCTGGCTGGAGAGGGTGGCCAGCGACCAGGCATACCTGACTTCCTGTGTGCGTATCAGGTAGCCGGCATTCCGGAGCGAACGATTGTCGTTCCCGGCGTCGGTCACAAGGGCCTCAAACGGGATGAAACACAAAAAACCGTCCGGCACGATCAGCAACTTGCGCGCCTGTGCCGCTTCCGGCGGCACAATGATCTGCCACAAGGCGTATGCTGTTTCGAGGTACGACGCCGGTGCATTCAGCATGGCGTTGGCATCGGAAAAGAAAGCAAGGAAGTTATTGGCCAGGGTGTCCAGGCGTACGTTCCTTGGTATCCGTTTCCAGGCATCCGGCCTGCCCCGCTGCCGGACGAAAACGTCGACGAACCGTTCTCCGGCAAAGTACTCCAGGAGGATTTCTCCCTCTGACATACAATCGGGCGCACCCGGCTTTGCCACTGCCATGCCGCTGCCCAGTTCGCTGTAGTCGGCGGCCAGGGTCCTTTCCAGCGCAGCAATCTGTCCGGTAAGGGCATCTGCCTCGGCGCGCCATTGCGTGGCCGCACTGTTCTCCGGTTCGAGGATCAGGTTGCGCTGGTAATACACGAGGCTCTGCCGGAGCAAGGCTACCTGGTCGAAACGCGGGTCGCTGCCTGCCAGCCGCCGCCGAATGCGATTTTCCTGCAGGGCGTCGAGCAGCAGCGATGCTTTGCTGCGCTCGGCTATCCCGAAGGCTTTTTCAAGGTAGCCCTGTTGGCCTGTTTTTTCATACAACATCCGGGCGAGGTGTATGGCCGATTCATCGCGGGTGCGCGTTTCCTGTTGCAGGGTAAGTTTGGACGAGCTGTACTGAAATACCTTGCGGAGTTCCGTTTCTGCCTGCCAGGCCAGGTCATGGCAGGCAAGTCCGATTTCCAGGTATCGCTGATCACCATGCTGTTCAAACAACTGCGCCGCCGCTGCAGCCTTGGCCTGCAGGGCTTCGAAAATTACATTTTCCTCATAAAACAGGCCTTTGTCGGGGTTTTCTTCCGGACGGTGCGGGCGAAACCCGGGCAGTACGGCGGTGAGGGCGGCATTGGCATAGTCCAGGGCGGGAATAGGGTTGTGTTGTTGCAGCGACAGTTTACTGAGGGCTATATCGGTCTTTCCGACATCGCGGGAATGTGCGCCAAAGGCCGTGATGGCGTCTTTGCGCGCAAGCAAAAGCAGGCGTTTGGCCTCCTCCGGGCGGCCACTTGCAGCCGCAGCCTCTCCCGCCGTCCGGCGGGTGCGCGCCCGGTATGCCCTGACCTGGCCGTCGGGATCGCCGCCGCCGTCGAATACCCGGAGCGCCTGCTGTGCCGTGCGATAGGCAGGTCCGGCCTGTCCTTTGTCGAGTTGAACCTGCGCCAGGGCAGACAACAGCAGGCCGCGTTTGGCAGCCGATATGCCGTTCAGGGCCAATCCAAGGTTGAGTTGTGATTCGGCTGTTGCGAAATCGCCCTGATTCCAGTGGGCTATGCCTATATTACAGAACAAACCGGCACGGGTTTCCGGATCACCGCCCGTGGTCAGCGCCTTTTGAAATACCGCCAGCGCTTTTTCATTGTCGCCAAGCCGGGTGTAGTGATTCCCGAGCGGCTTGTAGATCATTTCCACCGCCTCGAAATCGGGATATCGAAACCGTTCGTACAACTGTGCGGCGCCTTCGTAATCCTGAACGGCCTGCCATATCTGGCCTGTTTGTGACAACAGCCATCCCCTTCCGGCCTGTAAATACAGGAAAGGTTCCCATTCCTGCGCGTTCTTTGGTGTGCGCCACCTGTTCTTCAGGGCATTGTTGAGGTGTTGAAGTTCAAGGGCACGATTATCTGCAAAATAATCCTGGATATCGTACTGGACCCAGCCCCAGGTGGCCAGGTCGTCGGCCTGCCTGGCCTTCGCGGCTTTTAGATTATTGTAATATAGAAGGCTGTCCCGGGGCCCGTTGTTGGAGAAACGACGGATCTGCCTGTCGATGAAATCCGCAGATGGGCCATTTTGTGCAGGTAGACTGTAAAGAGTACTGCACAAAAAATAACCGGCAATCAGGATTCGCAGGACAAGGGAAGAGGACATAAACTGCGGTTTGGCGCAGCAAATAAGGGTAAAAATGCGAGAACAGGCGCATTTTTTGGCGCTTCCTATAATTTCACCTCTACTGAAACCTGCACAAAGGGCTGGAGTTTTTGTTTTCGCCCGAGTACGGCTCCCGCCCGGATGCCGAGGTTAGGGCCTGCCCGGACCGAACCGAAACTGAGGTCGCCGAAAAAAGTGTATCGCGCCACTGTTGCAGTATTGCCGGCGGTATAACTCGTATCGCGCAGCACATGGGGCGGTATTGGAGCGGTGCCCGGCAGCGGGACAAAACGTTCCCTTACCCTGACCCGGGTGGTCGTGTTGCCGTTTTCGAAGAATATCCGCGCCGAACCGCCGATACCCATGCCAAAGAAGCGGGTGAAGTTTTTGCGAAGCAAAACCGGTATTTCAATGGAAACGAACCCTTTGGAGGCGTCGATGACACTGTCTGTTTCCGTGACTATTTTAAAATCGGCATTTCCTGAAATCACGGAATCCCGGAAGGATTGCTGCGGCAGTTCCTGCTGGCCCTTCAGACCCATCAGCAGTTCCAGTTGCGGATATACGCGCCACGATTTATACGGGGAAACACTTGCTCCCAGGAATATGTATCCGCCTTTGGCAGAGTCCGGCACAAGGTTGTAGCCGGCTTTTATTCCGGGTGAAATACCGGTTTTGAACCTGGTTTTGGTGAAATTGGTATGGATGGGCGGATTCTTGTCGAATATGATCGCGGCGCGGCTCCGGAAGGATCGCTTGGGCATATCTTTTTCCGCCTCGATGCGGTATTTTACAAAGCCTTTTGTGGAGTCGCGGT
Source organism: uncultured Bacteroidota bacterium (assembly GCA_937861115.1). Taxonomy (GTDB): domain Bacteria; phylum Bacteroidota; class Bacteroidia; order Chitinophagales; family Saprospiraceae; genus M3007. The sequence continues at coordinate 27,606 of CALMBD010000202.1, forward strand.
TGTCTACGCCTTCCTGGTTACTGCCCGGCAGGTAAATATTTCTGAAGGTAAACCGAAGGCCGTTTTGGGAGGAGGCGGTATCGAGGCAACTGCGGTCGGTCGGCGCCGGCGGGCAAATGGGGCATTGGGGATACCAGTCGAGCGGCCGCATGCGGGTCATGTTGAGCCCTTCCGGTATCTCGATCTGCAGGTCGACGGTACTGGCCGGCCCTTCGCCGTTGTTCTGGAATTGAACCTTATAGTCCAGTTTTTTGTCGCCGAGGGTGCGGTAATTGATCCTGTTGTCCGAAACGGCAATGGCATTCGGGTCGTGTGAACTGACGATCTCGAGTTCCAGGGTGAAGCGTTCCGGCGGCAGGGCGGGATCAAAAGGCGCGAATACAAGATCTAGGTGAATGAAGGCGCTGGTATCCTTGATCATGTTTGCCGTGCCTTCCAGACTGAGAAAAAGGTTGCGTTTTTCTCCGGGCTTCAGTTCGGTAAAGCGCCAGGCGCGCTCTTCGCGGTATGCGCCCCGGGCATTGTTCAGAATATCCTGCAGGATCGAGTAGGGGGGCGGTTCGCCGGCGGCTGTGGTATGGGCGCCGGTAGCCTCGCGGCTGTCGAGGGCTGCCCAGTCGGGAAATACCCGTCGCGTAAAGGGCATGGCATCGGAATACAGCGGGTCTTCCGTTTCGCCGAAATGCGTACGCGCCTCGATGAAGGTAAAATGCGACACCGGAAATTTTCGCTCATTATAAAACACGTGCAGCCTGCCGTCGGTCGTCACGGAAGAATTATTGCGGTAACTGATGATACAGGTCATTTCCTCGCCGGCCCTGGGCTGGCTGTTGGCGGCCATCGCGACGGCCTGCCTCTTTTTTGCGTCAAACACATCGGGCATCTCCAATGCTGCCATTGCCTCCGAATACTCCATGACAGCAGCAGGGCGCTTCTTCTTTCTGGGCTTTTTGCCGTCGTCGTAGTGCGCGGTGGCGTCGAGACTAACGGTGTATTCACCCGCCCGGCCGTAGGTATGGACGGGATGGTCGTCGCGGCTGAACGAACCGTCGCCGAACTCCCAGAAACACGCGTAATACGCTTTTGGTGCACCGGCCTTCTGCGCCAGGGGGGGCATGTCCGGCACAAAGCGCATGCTTTTGCCCGCGGCCTCAACATGGAAGTCAGCCTCCCTTTCCGGCACGGCATCCTGCGCGTGCAGCATGAAACGGGAGAACAGGAAGAGGGCGGAAACGGCAACGGGCAGGTGCTTCATAGGCGCCGACAGGGTTTGTTTGCGCAATCATTTGTCAGTCAGGTCGGTTTGCGGTTTTCAAAGATACGCCTTATTCCTTCAGCGAAACAACATACCTTCGTATCAACAGCCTGTTCTTCCATGCATACGGACCATAAATACATCGAAGCCCTGCGCAACAACGACGCACGACTGATCCGGGAGATTTACACCCTCCATTCGGAGCAGGCCTTGCGGTGGGTGCAGCGGAACAACGGCACGGCCGACGATGCGCGCGATGTATTTCAGGAGGCCATCATTGCGGTATATGAAAAAGCATACGATCAGGCGTTTGTGCTGAACTGCCCCCTCGGCGCATTGCTCCATGTGATCTATTCAAGGAAATGGATCGACCGCCTGCGGCATAAAAATCAGGAATCGGGGGTAAGAAAAGAAGAAGAACTGCGATATACGGCAGAAGTAGCCGGTGATGTACTGAACACAGCCGAAGATGCATTGGCCGCACAAGCCAGCCAGGAACGGCTGGGCCTCGCCTTCGGGCAGCTCAGCGACCTCTGTCGCCGTATGCTCGAACTGCTGTCGAATGGCACCTCTCCGCGCGATACTGCTGCGCTGCTCGAGATGAACAGCGTGGATACGCTTTACCGGCGCAAAAACGCCTGTACGGAGCGCTGGCGAACCGTTTATCAAAATCTTTAAACCTGCGACAGCCATGAATGCGCAAGATCATAACCTGCTGGACGATTATTTTAACGGCCTCCTGTCGCCGGAAGCGGAGCACGCGCTGAAAGTACGCGTTGCAGAAGACGCCGAATTCGGCGAGGCCTTTGCCCTTCGGGAACAAATGGAGGATTTTCCACGTCGTGCTGCACAGCGGAGCGCCCTTGCCGAAACACTCCGGACTACCGGCGCCGATTTCTTCCATACCGCCTCGGGGGGACAAGCGACGGCAGTGCCCGGCATGACGGTAAACTGGCGGCGCTGGCTGGCTGTTGCAGCATCCATCGTTTTGCTCGCCGCCGCGGTCTGGTTTGTCGGCTCGCCCGCGACGCAGCCGTCGTACGAACAATATGCCATGCATGCTCCCCTGGCATTGACCAAGCGAGGAGCCGCGGAGGCATCTGCCAGTGAAGCGGAAGCGGCGTTCAATGCCGGCAAATACGCGGAAGCGCTTCGCGCGCTCGATCGCCTGCAGGCCGAACAGCCGGACAACATCACGGCAAGCCTGTACAGGGCCATCTGTCTGATCGAGACCGGCAGCACGCGCGAAGCACGCGTGTTGCTGGAGCCTGTTGCCGCCGGGAATTCGGCCATCCGCACCGAAGCGCAGTGGTATATCGCATTGAGTTACCTGAAAGAAAAGGATACTGCGCGCTGTCGCGCTGCGCTGGAACAGATTGATCCGGGAGGGGATCACTCCGAACAGGCCCAGTCGTTGCTGAAAGCGCTGAAATAACTACCCGATCGCTTCCCGTATCCGCACCAGCCGCTCCAGGAGTCCTTCCAGCCGGTCAAGCGGCAACATGTTGGCGCCGTCCGATTTGGCCTCGGAGGGCTTGGGGTGCGTTTCGATAAACAGGCCGTCAGCGCCCACGGCAATTCCCGCCCTGGCGATGGTCTCAATCAGCGCTGGCCGCCCGCCCGTTACGCCGCTGCTTTGGTTGGGCTGCTGCAGCGAGTGTGTGCAGTCGAGCACTACCGTGGCGCCAAACGATTGCATGGCCGGCAACCCGCGGAAGTCGACGATGAGATCCTGGTAACCGAAAGTGGTGCCCCGCTCGGTCAGGATAACGTTCTGATTGCCTTCTTCCTGTACCTTTTCCATGGCAAAACGCATGGCCTCGGGGCTTACAAACTGACCTTTTTTGATGTTGACCACCTTGCCGGTCTGTGCGGCAGCGACCAGCAGGCTGGTCTGCCGGCACAAAAAGGCGGGTATTTGCAGGATGTCGACGTATGCCGCCGCCATTGCCGCTTCGGCATCGGTATGGATATCGGTAGTGACGGGAATATCGAAGTGGTCTCCGACGGCCTTCAGAATATTCAGCGCCTTCTCGTCGCCAATGCCGGTAAAGGAATCGCGTTTGCTGCGGTTGGCTTTCCGGTATGAGCCTTTGAATACATAGGGTATACTGAGCCGGGTGCATATCTCATTGACCTTTCCGGCAATGTCGAAGGCCATCTGCTCGCCTTCGATAGCGCAAGGTCCCGCGATCAGGAAGAAATTGTTTGACTCGACGTCTTTTATTCTTGGAATAGCGATTGTCATGTTATGTAATTGATATTGCGTTTATAAACCTGGTTTTGTCTGCCGCGCAGGGCCGGTGCGGCAGCAAAGGAAATGATCCTTTTCATACACTTACCGGGCTATGTTTTCCAGTATTTCAGCGGGTTCGGCATTGCGTATCTTTATGCTCCACGATATCCACTTCAAATAGTTGCCGCCGCCGAAAATAGCGTTGCTGTTGGTGCCGCCACCCGCTTCAATGTATTTATCCCTGAGCGTTTTCGAATTGATCAGCGGGAAATAGACTTCCAGCCCGCCGTTGAAAAACTCAAGCATCAGTCCGCCGCTCCACAGCAATTGCTCGCTGGAGGGCCGGCCGGAGCCGAGCGAAGTGGCGTCGTCGAACCAACCGATATCAAACCAGGGCTTTATCGGAATGTCGAGCGGAAGCCGGCGGGGCAGGTCGGCCTTCAGGTTCAGTGCGAGGATGAAGTTGTTGGAGTTGCCAAAGGTGCCGGCAAAGGCAGAACCGAACGCCCCTTTAAGCCCGCCTTCGGTTTGACTGACCTGCCTGCCGAGCATGCCGTCGGCGCCGCTGCGGGCCAGGAATACTTCATCAAAACGATAATCATTGAAGCCTTGCGGGTTAAGCGCCAGCGATGCCTGCGCCACATCTCCACCCACGATACCTGCATTGCGGCGGTCGTTTTGGAGAAAAAAGCCGGCAAAGGCGCGCAATGTGACCTTGTTTTTCCGGGCATAAAAGTACTGCTGTTTCCATTCCAGGGTGTTGCGCAGGTATTTTCCTTTGTTGCCGAATGCGTCCGGACTGTTCTGCCACTCCAGCGCTGCAGTGAAGTGGAACGGGTTGGGGGCTTTGGACTGCTTTGCGACATAACGCGTTTCATAAATCGTGTAGCGGTCGTAGACTTTTCCCGTAAAAGCACCGTCGGTCCGGACGTCGTTTTCCTTTCCAATAAACAGCACGCGGAATTGCAGGTAATGCCGGAACGAGTTGGAGCGGTCATGCAGTTCGGCCCGGATCTGCGGCGCCAGCCTGTAATATTTGAGGTAATAGTCGTCTTTCCAGTTGTAGTCGAAATCGTAGGTCTTGGCGCTTAATCCAACGGTAATCCTGGATGCCGGGCCCTTGGTAAATATTTTCCAGCGGAGATCGGCAAATCCTGCGAAACGCCCCGAACCGGTAGCGAATCCCGGCGCCAGGTAATACTGGAAACGGCGGGGCGGCAGCAACGGGTTGTATATTATTGCGCCGATGATGGCCTTGTCGTAATTGTTCCAGCCAACACCGGGCATCACCGCTATCGTGCTGCGACCGGGATGCTGAAAAGGTACAAAACTGCGCACCTCAAGCGGCTCGAAAGCGGGCAGGAAACCACTGGTGCGCCGCATGTTGTTTTTCCGGTTCAGGTCCAGCACCGTATGCGCATGGTCAATTTCAAAAGCATCTGCATCGCAAGGCGGAAATTCGACGGTTCCCGTCGACGTGTACCACTTTGTTTCCACCGGCTTACCGGCTTTGAGGGCGGTCACGGAATAGGGGGCGTTCAGTTCGCCATAATTCCCGATATCCAGTTTCCAGGTTCCATTGGCCTCCTGCACTGCATTTTTTAGCACAAAATCGGCCCGTTTTTGTGTTTGAACGGTTTCGAAAAACCAGCCGGCCTCAAGGCCCTGATCCTGAAACACCCTTTTCAGGTCGTCGGGATACGGATGCCGGAATTGCCATTGCCGGTAGTATTCGCGCATGGCGGCATCGAGGCGTTCGGCGCCGACCGCCTGCTCCAGCCAGGCCATGCAAAGCGCCGTTTTCATGTACACCTGGAGGCCGTATGCAATGGGGGTAAAATCGTCGGAGTGGGTGTCGGGAGGGGTGTCCAGGCGCTCGCGCGCGAGCAGCAGGTAGCCGTTTTCGAGCAGCGGACCGCTTTTTTCGGGATTGAGAATAAATCGGGGCAGGTCTATCGGTGTGTGGGAAGCATAGTACTGCTTCATGTAACGCATTTCGTAATAAGAATTCAGCCCCTCATCCATAAAGGGGTGGTCGCGCTCATTGGAAGCCAGAATACCGTAAAACCAGTTGTGGCCCACCTCGTGGGTGATCACATCGTCGAGGTCTTCGCCCGACGAGGCATTACCGATGACGGTGATCATGGGGTATTCCATGCCGCCGCCTGCGCTGAGCGCCGAGTGGACGGCGGTGGCATGCGGCCAGGGGTATTCGCCGACTTTTTCGGAGTAAAATTCCACGGCGCGGCGGACGTAAAAGGCGGATTTGGACCAGGGGCGGTCTTTGTGCCGGGTATCAGTGAACATGCTCCAGCAATCTACCGCGCGTCCGCCGGCCAGATGTGCGGTATCGCGCTGCACGAGAAAGCGTTTGTCGGCAAACCAGGCAAAGTCGTGGACCTGCTCCGCCGTGTACCGGAGCGTTTTGAATGTTTTGGACGAGGCCGGAAAAGTGTCGCGGTATTTGTTCCAGTCCAGCAATTTGGTCTCTTCCACCTTGCGCTGCAGGAATTCGATCTCCGAAGGCGTTTGCAGCACACCTGTCGCGCCGACTATATAATTGTCGGGCAGGGTAATCGTCACATCGAACGACCCGAACTCCGAATAAAACTCGCCTATGTCGAGGTAAGGCATCGGGTGCCAGCCCCGGTTGTCGTACACGGCGGGTTTGGGAAACCACTGGGTCATCTGGTAGGAAGTGCCTACATGACCGAGTCGGGAAAAAGACGCCGGTATTTTGAGCGCAAACGGGGTCGATATCACAATCCGGCTGCCGGGCGGAAGCGGTTTGGCGAGCGTGATCAGGGCAATGTCGGGGTTCGCCTTGTCGTAACGCCAGGCCACTTTTTGACCGTCGACACTGAAATCGAGATTTTTGAAATAGCCCAGGTCCTTTGCTTCGGCGAAGTAAAAACGGGTATCGCCGTCGCGCAGTTTTTGTCGGCAAAAAGCCGTCTCGCGGTTCTTGAAAGCATTGCCCCACAGGTGCATCCATATCTCGTTCAGGGCATCGGGAGCATTGTTGATATATTCGATATCGATGCTGCCACTAACGGTGTGGGCGGTGTCGTCGAGGGTTACTGCAATTTTATAATTGACCTCCTGCTGGAAATACGGATGAGCGGGGGGTACTGTTTTCCGGTTTTCCGGTTTTCCGGTTTCGGGTGTTTGTGAGAAAAGCAGGAGGGGCTGGGCTATTATGAACAGCAGCAAATATTTCATATTCCTCTGATGTGGGGGCGGGGTGTATTATTTTTCTTTAAAAAAGAGGTAGCCGGTCAACCCGTACAGGGCAGGGTCGCCTGCCTTCCGGCTGATGTTGACGCTGGTGGCGACTATCCGCAACGCCCCTTTTTTGCCGGTCAGGTCAAACGTCAGGTCGATGGGAGGCAAAGACTCGTATGTGCTCTTTTCCCTGCCGGCGATCCATTTTTGCAGCTGCCTGGACAAGTCGAAAGATTCCAGCAGGGCAGACTTGCCGGCCAAAATCCTGTACCATTCGAGCCGTTTCCCGTCTTTAGAGATGCAAAACCAGTTGCCATCCGGTATTTGTTCGGGCAGGGCGTCGCTTAATTCCACACTTTGGAAGACCTGAAATCCTTTTATTTCTGTCGGTTGCTGGAGTCCGGAGTACCTGGCCGAAGATTCGATGGTCAGGGTATTCGAATGAACCTGATCGCTTTGCGTCACGATACCCGCCCAGGTGGCGATGGCGGCGGCGGCGGATGACATCCTGATCTGCGGAAAACTGTCCAGCGGCATCGGCAACCAATCCATTCGCGACAGCACGCCGCGGTCGTCCAGGAACTCCAATACAGAATTGATCTTGAAAACCTCGGTGTCCGGCATTATTGCAGTACCGGGTTTGAGTCGTCCGTTCTCCAGCCGCCCGTTTTTTTCCAGCAAACCGAGTAATACCTTTTCCTGGCTGCGCTCCGATACACGCAAGGCATTGAACGGCCCGAACGCAAACAACAGGGCGAACAGCGCCAGTGAGATCGGGATGAACTTGATATTGTCGTGTTTGGAAAACAAAAAATACAGACATGTGGCAGCCAGCCAGACGCCGAGGTGTGCCACCAGAAAACGCGGCTCCGTGACGCCGTAGTCGCCGATACGTTTGGCGATAGCGACAAACAGCAAAGCGGTTAGCGGGAGTTGCACCCACCAGAACCAGCGGCGGAAGGCGCGCACCCAGGCACTGTCGTCGTGTTCCGGCAGGTAAAAATTGAGCAGGTAGGTAAAGATGCCGGCCACCGAAAAGCCGAGCACCAGGGAGGATACCCAGCCTTTAGGCAGGTTCCAGGTAGCCAGGATTTTGCCGCCGTAGGTGTACAGGATCAGGAAATACAAACCGACGATGGGAATCAGGATATACTTGCACAGGTTCTTGAAAATGGCATTGTAGCCCCCGTCGGCTTCGCTGAGGGTATATTCCTTTGGAAAATGGTATAAAAAATAGGTCGTATTGAATATGCCCGCCAGCAGGGCGAACAGTTTCAGATAAATACGGTTGTCGATATGCAGGTCGAATAACTGGTCAACTGCCAGGATCGCCAGCGACAGGCCTGAGTTCAGAATAAAAGTAAATACCCCCCCGACTACGATATTGGCAAAAACCTGGCGGTTGTATTCCCAGAAGTCGGCCACGGAACGGCTGTTCAGATAGGGCGCCACAGCCACAAACAAGTGCGCCACCAGCAGCAAGGCCAGGTACTTCGGCAAAACAGTATACTCAAATGTCGATCCGGTGGTATCGAGCACAAACCAGTAACCTGCA
>CALMBD010000203.1 GCA_937861115.1 uncultured Bacteroidota bacterium
AATTTTGATGCCAAAGGCTTGCAAAAGGGTGCTTTTCTTTAAAAGCGGGTGCAAATGTAAATGCATCAAAGCAAAAACTTTGCTTATCAGGAGCACTATTTTTTCTAATCCAATTTTCCATCAGATTTTTCCCGTTTTGAGGTTCGCTTTTGATGTCCAAATCCGACGTTAATATAAAAACCAATATTTTTATTTTTAATTTCCAGAAAAACGCGGAATTTTCCGGAAATTATTCCAGATGGCAAAACCTACAGCCCAACAAAAGAATCCATACCCTTTGGTCCGGGTTAAAATAAATCGGGCCACGTTTGAGCAGTTATACGAAGCAATCATTCAAAAAATTGGATTGCCAACCGAAAATGGTCGAAGCGCAAAATACTTCGGCATGGGTGATTATGCACCTAACAGACCTCTTGGGAAGGGCATGGAAACGGTTGCGTCGATTATGGCCAAAGATATACGGGTTATTCGGCTGCTGGATGATTTGGAAAGCCAGGGCGAGAAGGTTGCTAAAGTTAACTATGGGGATTATTTGTACAAGAAGGATCTCCATTTAAAATCGAACCCCGAACTGGAAGAGATTGAATTCGTCGGGAAAAAATATGTTTACGGTTTTTTCAATTATCTCGGTTACAATAATCTGGAAGACTTCGAAACGCACCTTAAGCATAGCGGTAATCTTGATGTAGCAACAGAAAATGCCTCTGCTTCACCTGTTGATGACGGCTGGACATACTACATTGGCGCTTATTTTTCCGTGAAAAGTTTTGGGGTGCGTTCTTTTGTGTTGGCCATTAACTTCAGTAAACCGGTCAACAATAAATATCCGGCCCGGGAGTGGGGCTTCCACAAATTAGGCGACGTCCGCGGCAATGACCTGGAATCGCAAAAAACCGATATCAATTATGATGGATACGCCACGATTGTAGACAAACGCTGGCTTTGTGTTCAGTTAGAAGGCCATGAAGGTAAAAACCCTTTTTTCCTGATCGGCGTAGTCCCCGACTCAGTCCGGCTGGTAAAACAGCACCGTATCATAAGAAGTATCCTTTTAAGTGTCAGTGTCAGGCATTACCCCGTATCCGCTGAGGCTATTCTGATTAAGACTACTTCCGATTATGCCACCAAGGCAGTCAGCCTGTATGAAAAATTATCTTCGGATTTGCTGGTGCCGGATTTGACACAGGAAGAGAGCGACCTCCTCAAACTGTACATCATGCTTCAGCGGCGTAATTTCTATACAAGCCCTGATATAGTAGAGGATATTTCCAGCCTTCAGGCAAGGGGCAGTTCGCTTAAAAATTTTACTTTTCTGAGCGGTGTATACCGTATTCTCAACTTTGGACTGAAACGTGGTTATGTTGTGCAATCGGTGATGGTGGTTGAGCCGCACCAGTACCGCGCAACCCTGTATCCCTATATCAAAAAAGATATCGCAATAAAAAATCAGAACATGCTGCGCCAAAGTATCGTATTCAATATCAGCCGGATACGCCAAAATAAGCTATGTCTGATTGCTTACGGGGAGCCGGGTATGTCTGTGGCGAGTTATGCTATTTTCGACTTGGAGACCGACCACGGCAAAGGCTTCTTCGAAGGATGCTTCATCAGCTGCGGGTACGATAGCCGGGGCATAATTGGAGGCTACTGTGTAGTGCAAAAGGTGGAGGTTGACACCCAAGCATACCTGGATTTGCGTGAATTGGCGGATAAATCGCCGACTGAAGCGCAAGTCTATGCGACTACCAATCATCTGGAACATTTACTTGATTTGAACCCCAGGGAATTTTCCGCTGCTGAAATGGATATTTATGCCCGAAAATATGGATTAGAGGCTTTGCAAAACGGGTTGCGTGCTATCTGGCGAAAAAAACTGTGGAAGCAACGCAAGGTTTACGGCGATGATTATCCTTACCGGCCTGAATTGATCAAATGGGGCAATCGGGTTTATGTGCTGAACCGACCTCTCGAGTGTCAGACTAATTTCGACGATGGTATGATTGAAATTGCCCATGAAATGTTGAACATTTCCGTAAAAGCGCAAAAGCGTATTGAAGCAGAATCTGCTTTTGCAGAAGCGTTTCACCTGGCCTATGAATCACAGCAGCACGGTAGCCAATTTGCCTATTGGGTAAGAACAGTTATTAATTTGGAATAATATTTCCAGAAATTATTTCTATTTTCTGGAAAAATATTATTCTAATTATGTGTGTATTGTAAAAATAAATAAATTTATAATTGGCAAAATCGCATTTTAATAAAAAATAATTCTGAAAAAACCTTGCACGGTCTGTATTTGCTTTTATCTTAGCCCAAGAAAAAACCAGCCAGAAAGCACTCTGGCTGGCTGATTAAGACCCGCAAGCAGGCCTTATCTGACTTTGCAAATATAGTATAGTCCCACTACTAAAAAGTATTTAAAAGAAAATGCACGTGTATTACTTAGTGACTGTTTGATCCGCAGCCGGATGTCTTGGGCGAGCAGGCCTTATCTGACAATATCAAATGCTCTCCCTTTTCGTTTCTCGGCGGCTATTTGTTAACTTAAACCGATTGCTGATGCTCTACTTGTTCATTGTAGGCCTGGCATTTCTATCGCTGTTCAGGTCCGTCGTCCTCCGTTCTATTCGCCATCCCGGGCGAAAAAAATGACCTCGCTCCCCATAGGGGTACCGGTCTTTACAAGTAAGTCTGACCCAAAATGATTGCAGGCGGCGCGCAGCCTGCAGGTGTTAGTCATTGTCCACCCTCCCTCTCATTAAAAATTCATTGCGTCATGAAAACGATTGCAACCATATTTACCTGGATCTCCATACTGTACATCTGCGCTTTCATTTTGCTGCAAATGAAATATACGCCGCCAGCAGATTTTCCCCAGCCAACAAAGCCGTTCAAGTCACTTCGGGATATGAAAAGTCAGCCGTCGCTCCACGACGGGGCTTTCTTCCATGATACATTATTTGTAAAATGGCCGGGTGACCCACTGCTCGACCTGTTTTATGTGCATACTTTTCAGGTTGTTGACCGCGCCGGAACAGAAATTGCCGTTTATCAGGGACGCTCTATTATCAATCCGGACAGCTTCAGTGTGGTTTGCCTTACCGGTGTTTTCAAAGTGCTCAGAAATGATTCCTATACCCGGGAATTGTGCCTGTTCGCTAAAAAAGTCAATTTATTGTCCCCGGATGATCCGGCCGTTCAACAATTTCTACGCCGCATGCGGCCTGAAGTCCCGCTCAGCACTGCCAATTGATAATTTACGATTCAGAACGGTATCCTGTTGGTGTAATTTTGACAGGAGTTGAAGTTTTCAGACAGGATTCGCAAGATTTTTAGGATAATTAAGGTGGCTTCGTCGCCGGAAATCCTTTAAATCTCGTAAATCCTGTCTGAAAATACAAAACCTGTCAACTGTGTAACGTGGCATACAACGCCTTCTTTTTACACTTTCTTCCAAATCTTGTACTCGCCCGTCATCTCCTTCCTTTTCCTCGGCATCACCCTCA
>CALMBD010000204.1 GCA_937861115.1 uncultured Bacteroidota bacterium
GATGTCATAGAGCGTATCCGCACGCAACTGTCGGACACTTCCGCGATTACCCGCCCGACCAATCTGGCGACGCGCAACAACTACGGGTTCGAGTTTACGGGCACTTATGAGCCTTTCGAATTCTGGAAAATCAACGGCAACCTCAATTTTTTCCGCACCATCACCCGCGGGGAATTCGAGGGTCAGCAATTCGACGCCGATGCGTATACCTGGTTCGGCCGCATTTCTTCCCGAATTACCCTGCTCAAAAAAGTAGACGTACAGACCACCTTCAACTACCGCGCTCCGCGCAACACCACGCAAGGCCGTTCCAAAGCCATGTACCACGCCGACCTCGCAGCCAGTATGGATGTCCTGAACAAAAACGGCACCCTGACCTTCAGCGTCCGCGACGTGTTCAACACCCGCCGCTGGCGGCAAATATCACAAGGCGCCGACTTCTACACCGAAGGCGATTTTCAATGGAGGGCAAGGCAAATGACCCTGACCTTCAGTTACCGGATCAACCGCACCAAAGAGCAAAAGCGCGACCGGGACATGGAAGGCGGCGACGGCATGGATTTTTAACCATCACTTATCACTTACCACCTAACACTTAATGAAAAAATACCTTAAGCCCGCGCTGTACGTTCTTCTGGGCCTGTTGGTCGTGGCACAGTTCATCAAGACTGAACGCAACCTGTCGAACGACCAGACCAACCACCTTGCCACCCAATACCCCCTCCCGGAACCTGTTGAGGCCATCCTGAAAACTTCGTGCTACGACTGCCACAGCAATTACACGGTCTATCCCTGGTATGCCAATGTGCAGCCCGTAGCCGCCTGGCTCAACAACCATGTCAGGGAAGGCAAACGCGAACTGAACTTTTCCAACTTCACCACGCGCCGCATCGCCGTGCAAAACCACAAACTGGAGGAGATCATTGAAATGGTCAGGGAAGACGAAATGCCGCTGGCATCCTACACCTGGGTACACCGCGACGCCATCCTGTCGCCGGAACAGAAAGATGTATTGCTGAACTGGGTGCAATCAACCATGGATTCCATCAAAGCGCAATACCCGGCCGACAGCCTCGTGCTGCGGCGGAAGGGGTGAAACGTTGGCAGTTTTTTGTTTTCAAACGGAACTGGAAACGGTGAATTTATTTGTGTTGTAATATATTTCGGGTGCTTTCCCGTACTAACGCTGCGCGTCACCGTGCAGACGCTGCGCGTCAGACGGTGCATGGCAGGCTATATACCACATACAAGATCATTACCCATATTTCAACAGCAACTGAAAAATGCTACACAGATTACTCCTCGCCGTTGCAGTTATTTTGCCCCTTGCGCTGCACGCCCAGTTTCCACAGGGCGCCGGACGCGGCCAGTTCAACGCCGCACAATTCAATATCGGCCGGTTTTACGGCAAGGTAGTAGACAAGGAGACGGGTAAGGGACTGGGTTATGCGTCGGTACAACTCCGGGGCATGCGCTTCGACAGTACCAGCCGTTCGATGAAGGAAACGGTCATCGCGGGCCAGTTGACCGAGGCAAACGGCGATTTCAGCCTGGAAGGGCTGCCCGTTCGCGGACAGTTTACCCTCATCATCAACTACATGGGCTATGCGACCGTGGAGCAAAAAGTCGCCTTTGAAATCAAAATGCCCGACGGCAGCGCACCCTCGGGCGGCAACCCCGGCGCCATGGCCGGCGCGGTGGACAAAGACCTCGGCAACATCGAACTGGACGCCTCCTCGCGGCTCCTGCAGGAGGTCACCGTCACGAGCGATGCCTCCCAGGTCACCCTGGCCCTCGATAAGAAGATATACCGCGTCGACAAGGACGGCGTGGCTGCCGGCGGCACCGCCGAGGATGCCCTGAAGAACATTCCCTCGCTCAACGTCGACCTCGACGGCAACCTGACCCTGCGCAACGCCGCGCCCCAGATTTTTGTCGACGGCCGCCCTACCCCGCTCACGCTCGACCAGATTCCGGCAGACGCCATCGACAACGTCGAGGTGATCACCAACCCTTCGGCCAAATACGACGCCTCGGGCGGCAACGCAGGCATCGTCAACATCGTCCTGAAAAAAGACCGCCGCATTGGCTACAACGGCAACCTGCGCACCGGGGTCGACATGCGCGGACGCATCAACCTCGGCGGCGACATCAACGCCCGCGAAGGCAAGATCAACGGTTTTATCGGCGGCAACTACAACCAGCGTCGCACGCTCAGCACGGGCGCCACCGACCGCCAGAACCTGTTCGGCACGCCCAGGACCAACGTGTACCAGACCAACGACGGGGAAAACAACGGCTATTTCGCCATGCTGCGGGGCGGTATCGACTGGTTTATCAACAACCGCAACACCCTGACCCTCAGCGGCTCTGGACACGGCGGCAACTTCGGTTCTACCGACATGGTCGGTATACGGACCGATACCCTCGGGAGCGGCGGCATCACGACAAGCCAGGCGCTGCGCCTGACGGACAACGACCGCAGTTTCCGCAACTACGGCGGACAGGTATTGTACAAACACCTTTTCCCGAAAGAAGGCAAGGAATGGACCGCCGACGTCAACTACAACGCCAGCAAATCGGACAACGAAGGCTTTTTCAACACCACCTACCTCGATTCGCCGCTGGAGAACCGGCAAAAGCAGACCGGCAACAACTCCAACGAGTTCGTTACGGTGCAAACCGACTACGTCAACCCCCTCGGCGCCGGGATCAAGGTGGAACTGGGCGCGCGGGCTGCCGTGCGCAATTTCCGCAGCGGCAACGGCAATTTTCAGTACAGTGACAACAGCGGCGACTATGTGCAGGTGCCCGGCTTCGCCGACCGCTACAAATTCAACGACCAGGTGTATGCCGGCTACGGCAACTTCAGCCAGTCGTTCAAAAGGTGGGGTTACCAGTTGGGTCTGCGCGCAGAAAGTTCGCTGTACACCGGCACCCTGATCGATACCGACTCGACCTTTACGAACGAATACCCGTTCAGCCTTTTCCCCAGCGCATTCCTGACCTACAAGATCGACGAGCAGGACAACCTGCAACTCAGTTACACTCGTCGCATCAACCGCCCCAACTTCTTCCAGATCATACCGTTCCCCGATTTTTCCGACTCGCTGCTGCTCTCGCGCGGCAACCCCGGACTCAGGCCCGAGTTCACCAACGCCGTGGAACTGACCTACCAGAATATATTCACCAAAGGCCACAACCTGCTGGCCAGCGTCTACTACCGGCGCGCTACCGACCTGATCACACGCTACCAGTTTTCAGAATTCAACGAAATACTGGGCCGCGAAGCCATTGTGTCGACTTACGAGAATTCCAACTCCAGCACGGCCTACGGACTGGAGATCACTGTGAAAAACACCTTCTGGAGCAAGGTGGAACTCACCTCCAACGTCAATTTCTACAATTCCATCGTGGATGCGCGCAACGTGGAGGCAGACCTGCGCACCGAGCAGTTTACCTGGTTTGCCAAGGAAAACCTGAGCGTCAAACTGCCGAAAAACTTCACCGTCCAACTGTCCGGCTCCTACCAGAGTCGCACAGCGTATTCGCTCTCGAGCGGCAGCCGGTACGGCGGCTGGGGCGGCGGCGCATCGAGCACCGCGCAGGGATACGCCATTCCGGTATGGTATGTGGATTTCTCGCTGCGCAAAGACCTGTGGAACCGCAAGGCGACCCTTACGCTGAACGTACAGGACATCTTCCGCTCGCGCAAAAACGGTTCGTACTCGGCATCGGAATTTTTTATTCAGGAATCGTGGCGCCGCCGCGATCCGCAACTGGTGCGGGTCAATTTCTCCTGGCGCTTCGGCAAATTCGACGTTTCGCTGTTCCGGCGCAAGAATACGCGGGTAGAAACGGAAGGTATGGATAGCGGTTTCTAGGGAAATAACAGGATAATTGGGATAATTAAGCCATCAAAGAGATGACTCCATTACCCCAATTATCTCTTCTTTTCGGTTTAGGAAGATTTTCTCGAGTTTTTGGTATCGAGGACGTCTTTGCGCAGGGTTTGTGCGAGGTCTTTCAGTTCCTGCATGGCCTTGCGAACGCGCGCGCCTGCGGCGTTGTTGCCTCCGTAAAACTTCTGTACATCAGCCTCTGCGTCGGCAACGGCTTTTTTGATTGATTCAAAAACTTTGCTCATACTAATGATTTGTTTGAATGAAGAAACGGCGTAAATGTACGCTATTCTTCAATAAATGCACAAAAAGCAAAAATTTGTTTCAAAGGAGGCGGAATATTTTACCGGCAAAACGCTCCGTCGGCAGCCGATTACGGCGTTTGTGCCTTGCCGTTTGCCGTGCATGTGGCCTGTTTTTTGTCGGCCGACACAAAATGCCGCCCCATGCAAATATACCTCGATTCATTCGGCGCTTTTCTGGCCGTCCGCGACGGCATGTTCTCCGTGCGCACGCGCACGGGCGAGCCGCGCACCTTCGCCCTGAGGCAGGTGAGCGCCATTCTGCTGACCAAAGGCACCTCCCTGAGCGCCGACGCAGCCCTGCTGGCCCTGGAAAACGACATTCCCGTGCTCCTCATCGACGCCAACACCCATTTCCCGCTCGGGCAAATCAGCAGCGGGCGACCGGGTTCTATCGCTTCCATCCGCAAAAACCAGGCGCTGTTCGCCCGTTCGGGCGCAGGCTATGCATGGGTGGCCGCGCAACTGGCTCAAAAGATCGGCCGGCAGCGCGCCCTGCTCCGGCGAATCGCCGCAGGCGCCGCCTGGATTTGCCGCCGATACCGCCCTGCAGGACAAGGTCATTAGCGCCCTGGAGCGCGGTTTCGCCCAATGGACGCCGCCCGAAACCTGGGATGCCGGTACCATGGACGAAACCGCCGGGCGCTTCAGGGGGCAGGAGGGTACCGCCTCCCGGCTGTATTTTCAGGCCATTGCCCGCTACCTCGACGGGCGGCTCGACTTTCAAAGCCGCGGCAAGCGCCCGGCCTACGATCCCTTCAACGCCTTGCTCAACTACCTGTACGGCATGCTCTATACCACCGTACACCTGGCCCTGCTGAAAAGCGGCCTCGATCCCTACACCGGCATCCTGCACGCCGACCGCTACGGCGCCTCCCCTACCCTCGTGTTCGACGCCATCGAGCCCTGGCGCCCCTGGGCCGACGAGGTGGCCATCGGGCTGGCCCTCAGCGGCGCCGTCAGCGAGACGTCGTTTGAGCCCGACGACCGGGACCAGGGACTCTGGCTCGGCGCCGAAGGCAAAAGCGCCGTGATCGACGCCTTTCTAGCCTTTCTGCAGGAGAAGGCGCCTTACGAGCAGCGAACAATGCGCAGGGGCGCGCAGGTGGATCTGGACGCACAAAAACTGGCGGTATTTTTGAAGGACTGGACAGGAGAAAACTACCCTGTGCCATGATGAAATATCGCTCCCTGATCTTGCCCCTGGCCTTCCTGTTGCCCGCCATACCCGGCCTTGCCCAGGACCCCGACCTCGAATCCGACGAACGCGATGCGCTCGAAAACGTGTACCGCACCAGCGACGGCGACGGGGAGATACCCGTCAGTCGCCGCGACCGGCAGGGCAAAAAGCGGGTAAGCGTACCCCGCGGCGCCTACCGCATCGGCAGCATCTGTATGGATGATTCCCAAAGCCCCACCCGCAGCAGCGGCGCCTGCAGCGGCCACGGCGGCGTGCGCTACTGGCTCTACCGGACCGTGGAAGGCGATACCGTAAGGGTGATGACCGGCAGACACGAGCGGCACCCGCAGCCCCTCGATGCGGCGGAAATGAGCGAAATCGCACAAAAACGCGAAGTAAAAACAAAAAACCTGCACCCGGCCTCCAGTCCGGTGGCGCCCGTACCCTACGCCACCCCGGTGGTGGTGATGCCGACGCCCGAGCCGCAAGAGGGGTTCGGCTGGGGCGAAGTGACCGGCCTGTCGGTGACAGGCATTGCGCTGTTTTTTACCGTGCGCATGGTGTTGCGCTGGGTCAATGCCAACCAGACCCTCATCCGATATGCATTACGTCATTTGTTACGACATCGAAAACGACCGGCTCCGCGGAAAAACCGCAAAACTGCTCGCCCGAAACGGCTGTGAGCGCGTGCAGCGCTCCGTTTATGCAGCGGCGTATATGGCCCCCAGGCACCTGGGCGACCTGAAAGCCGCGCTGCGCCGGCTGTTCGGGCGGCACCCGCTTTCGCCCGGCGACAGCGTGATGATTGTGCCCTTGCGGGAAGAAAATGTGTCGGAAATCAGCATACACGGGGATAACAATGTACTTACACTTTTGCAGGAAAAACCGCTGAAAATTGTGTTATAAAAATTTGGATGGCGGCGAAAAGCCTGAATATCTTGCCCCAACGTATGATGCGTTGTACGACTTCCAGCCCGTATCCAGACATAAGAGGATTGAAACCGTACACCCCTTCCCCGTGGGCTCGGGTTGGGGAACTTCCAGCCCGTATCCAGACATAAGAGGATTGAAACTGCTCGTAGTCCCGCCTACGCATGAAGAAATCTCCACTTCCAGCCCGTATCCAGACATAAGAGGATTGAAACTTAAAACCCGAACAAAAGCAAATACAGAACTTCAGTCTTCCAGCCCGTATCCCGACAGAAAAGGAT
>CALMBD010000205.1 GCA_937861115.1 uncultured Bacteroidota bacterium
CATGGCGATGGCGGTACTGCTGAAGGTGTTGGTCTCGATGATATCGGCGCCGGCTTCCAGGTAGGCCCGGTGTATGGCTTCAATGATATCCGGCCGGGTCAGGCACAGCAAGTCATTGTTGCCCTTCAGGTCTTTGTGGTGGTGCAAAAAACGGTCGCCTCTGAAATCGGCTTCCTCCAGGCCGTACTGCTGGATCATGGTGCCCATTGCCCCGTCGATGATGAGGATACGGGATTTGACGGCCTCGTTGAGTTGAAATCGGTTGTTATTGAAAGTTGTGTCCAATTTTGATGTGTAAATAATCGGGCAAAGGTAACGAATGGGGTAGGCAGAAGTTCAATGCAAGTGTTTTATCGCGTCTAAAAAAAACTTTACCGCCCAATTCGGATAGCGAAAACGAAGATATGGTCCCCAAAAAGGTGCAGAGCCGGGCATGGCGCCGAATTTTTCCGGATTATTTCCCAAATACTGGTAAGGAAAAACCTCTTCGAGCAGTTCCTGCGCAGTCAGTTTGAATTGTTCCCGTCCGCTGATCTCCCACAGCCGGTGCAGAAAGATACTGAGTTGGCAGTTTCCTGTGACGCAAACAAAGGAGTAATCGCCGTTCCACGAAGTGTCGTACCGCCCGGCCGTACAGCCGGCCTTATTGCGTACTTTTAAAAACTTTTCCCCAGCCAAAATTTTCTTTTCAATAATTTCCTGCTCATCCAAAAGCGAAGCACTCTCCAGAAAGCCTTCCAGCGTATAGGCAATGGTATGGGTAAACGCAGGTTTGCCCGGCCGGAACCCCCAGTCCTGCACCGTTCCATCCGGCAACATTCGACCGGCATAAAAATGCAGGGCTTTCCGCATCGCCGACTCAACCTCCGGCAATTGCAAAATGGTGTTAGCTTTAAGCACTCCCCAAACGGCGCGGGTATAGTAACTTGGCGTGAACCCCGGCACATAGGCGTGTTTTTTCCAGGAAAAATCGGGTTCCAGCATTTCCGTCAGCCAGGCAGTGGCCGATTGGAGGGCTTCCCGCACCGGCTTGGCTGTGTTCGCCTGCGTTGCCTCTATTCGAGCCAGTCCAAACAGGATTTGTGCGGTGTTGAATACGCTGGCCCGGGTACTGCCTTCCAGCAGTGCCGGGAATGCCCCGTCCGGAAACTGTATTTCAGTGAGCCAATCGCCGCAGTCGACCGCCAGCCGGAGCAGTGACGGGTCGTTTTTTATCGCCGCGTAATCGCAAAGTGTATCAATAATATATCCGGTGGTTTCAGGGTACGCTTTTTGCCATCCCCATACGGGGGAATAACTGTGTGCGGAGCCGCGATTTCCGGTTACTTCAATACTTCTGCGCAGCCACGCCAGCGCGGCATCAGTTCTTAAATCCTTATTCACCGCGCCGGCGGGCGCCGGAAAAGGATCGCTAAAGTTTGGCCATTTTCCGAAAATTGACATTTCAGACACAATTGGAAGATGGACAAA
The DNA here is from genome assembly GCA_937861115.1 of uncultured Bacteroidota bacterium. Classification (GTDB taxonomy): domain Bacteria; phylum Bacteroidota; class Bacteroidia; order Chitinophagales; family Saprospiraceae; genus M3007. Next base: position 1,471 of record CALMBD010000205.1, read on the forward strand.
GGTGTAGTTTTGTCCGCAATCCTGATTTTATGAAACCCATAGCGCTACTGTTTTTTTTGTTTTTTGCCCTCACGCTCCGTGCCCAGATGTGGAACGGCACGGATACCCTGTACGGCAATGAATGGATCGACTATTCCAAACCCTGGTTTAAGGTCAAAGTTGCCGACGACGGCATTTATCGCATTGCCTATCAAACACTTGTGTCGGGCGGTGTTCCGGTTTCCACGGTGCCGGCGGGCCAGTTCAGGATGTATCGCTACGGGCAGGAGGTGCCGGTTTTTACCAGCACGGCAAGCCTGATGGGCGATCAGGATTTTCTGGAATTTTTCGGTGAAAAAAACCGCGGTACGATAGATCAGTATCTTTTTGGCAGTGCAGATAAGGAGAACATCAACCCAAAATACAGCCTGTTCAACGATACAACAGTTTATTACCTGACCTGGGGAACTGCCGGTGTTCCGCTGCGCTATACTCCGGTAGCCAACGACCTTAGTAACCTGCCACCCAAAGAGGAATATTGCTGGTGGACGGCGCAACAGTTCTACAACCAAAGTTTTGTGAAGCGGCATCGAAGCGCCGAAATAACCTTTTCCTGGTTTGAAGGGGATGGTTTTTGCCGGGCGCCCTCCATTCTGACCAATGTCGCACTCGTCCCGAAAAAACTGTACCCATCCGGTCCGGATGCCCGTTTTACCATTCGTTATGGATGCCAGGAGGGGCCACACCAACTGCGTATTACCGTTAATGACAGTGTTTTTGTCGAAGATAATTTTACCAACTGGCGGATTGACGAACGGCAGTTTTCGGTCCCGTTAAGCCTGATTCCCACCAACGCAAGTATAAAGATACAGTCGCTGGCTGGAAGCAACGACCGGCATGCCACGGCGTTCATCGACATGCGTTATCCCCGGCAGTTCGATTTTGAAAACGCGGCATCCGCACCTTTCGAACTCAACGCTTCCGTTTCTGAGCAATATATTGAAATACAGGCCTTTCAGAGTGGGAACAGCGCCCCGGTATTGCTCGATCTCACCAATGGGATTCGCCTGGAAGCTACGCTGGAAGGAGGCCTGGTAAAGGTAAAACTGCCGCCGTCGACTGCCGAACGCCGGGTTTTCCTCAGTGCTGCCACGGCCATCAAAACAGTGGGGCAAGTGACGCCGGTGCCGTTCACGGATTACAGTGCCGCTAACGCAGATTACCTTATTGTATCGAACAAAGCCCTGTCTGCCGGAGCCGTCGACCAGGTAGCAGCCTACGCCGATTATCGAAGGAGTGCGGCCGGTGGCGCGCACAAGGTTGCCGTGGTCGATATAAACGACCTGTACGAGCAGTTCTCCTACGGGGTGCGCTTTCACCCGATCGCGGTACGCAACTTCTTGCATTGGGCAAAAAAGAAATGGCCGGGTCTGCGCCATACATTTCTTATAGGCAAAGGCCTGGATTACAGTCAGTTCCGCACTGCTGCTGCCCAAACGGCCCTGGCAGATTCGCTGTTCTTCGTGCCAACCTACGGATCTCCGGCTGCCGATATCCCCTTTACCCTGAACGGCAATCAACTTTCGGAACCGATCACCACAATTGGCCGGCTTGCCGTCACAAACCCATCCGACATTGCGGTCTACCTTGAAAAAGTAAAAACACACGAAATGGCGCTGCAAAATGCCGACCAGACGATCGAAGACAAGGCCTGGATGAAAAGGGTGATCCACAACAGTGGCGGGCTGTCGGGGGAGTCTGCGGCCATCAGGGCGTATACGAATTCAATGGCTAATGTGTTGGGCAACAACCGCTTCGGCGCCGATGTGCATACTTTTTACAAGACCTCCAACGATCCTATCCAACTCTCCAGCTACGAGCAAATGCTGGAACTGATTGACGGCGGCGTGTCGCTGTGGACCATATTCGGGCACTCTTCCGCCTTTGCAGTCGATTTCGACATCGGTTCGCCCGATGTGTACAGCAACACCGGGCGGTACCCGCTCATGATGGTGATGGGCTGTTTCTCCGGACTGTGTTCCTCGCCGCAAAAAGGGATTGGAGAGCAGTTTGTGCTTGCCCCCGACCGCGGCGCCATCGCATATATCGCCTCCGTCAATTATAGTTACATCTCTGCACTGTATTCGTACGGTACCCAATATTACGAGTTGCTCGGCGGGAGCGATTATGGCAACAGTGTGGGCGATGTGCTTCGACATTCTATTGGGGCATTGAAGGGTACCAACTACGATGCCCTGATCGCACTCCTGCATCAGAATCTGCTGCAGGGCGATCCGGCCGTAAAAATTCATGCCCAGCCGGGACCTGACTATGTAGTCGATGCACAAACGGTAAAATTTGACCCCAATCCTGTTGGACTCCAGCAAGATGCCGTTCAACTCAGTTTCGATATGGTCAATATCGGAGAAAATACGGGAGGTCCTCTGGCAGTCCGGATCGAACAACGGCTGCCGGATAACACCGTACTCAGCAGGATCAGCGATACGCTGGACGCCCCACCGTTCCGTCGTGAACTGTCGTACTCCATCCCGGTTAACGGCAGCAAGATCGGGTTCAACCGTTTTTTCATAACAACCGACCCCGACAACGCCATCGAGGAAAAACCTGCCGCAGCCGAGTTCAACAACGACCTGACGGATGCAACCGGAGAGCGAGGCGTCGATGTTTACTATTACTCCGACGACGTTCAGCCTATATGGCCACCGGCATACGGTATTGTAAACAAACCGGATCCGGCATTGCTGGTCTCTACGCTCAACCTCAATGCCGCTCCACAGCGGTACCTGTTTGAACTGGATACCCTGGAAACTTTCAGCAGCCCGTTCAAAAAAAGCGGACAGATCATCCAGCGTGGCGGGCTACTGACCTGGAAACCCGTAATGGCACTGAAGGACAGTACCGTTTGCTACTGGCGCGTTGCGCGCGACAGCCTCATCAATGGTTCCGTGGTATGGCGGAATCGTTCGTTTATCTACCTTCCAGGCAGCGTTTCAGGCTGGAACCAGTCCCATTTCGGGCAATACCGCGACGACCAGTTTGCCAACATGCACGCAGTAGACACTTCCCGTCGGCTGGAATTTCTGGACAACGCGGCATTTATCAGTCTGAACGTAGCCTACCGGGGCAACAACCGCTATCCGGGATTTCAGAATTCGTACTATCAGGGCTTTATCGGTGATTACGGCTGGAACGTGCGCAGCGTGTACGACGGCGTCGTGATGGTTTTGTCTGACCCCAATACCGGCAGATTTGTATTGAACCCCGAACAGGGCCTGAATACATACGATCCGCCGGACAGCCGCTATGTTTTCTGGTTTAATACCCGGGATTCGCTGGAACGCATCAAATTGATGGATTTTATTGAATCGGGCATTCCCGACGGCTATTATGCAGCGTTGCTGGCGTTCAGCAGGCCGCAGGATACGTTGGGGTACTCCCCCCGAAAATGGGCGGCAGATTCCATTTCCTACGGCAAAAACATCTTTTCCGTGTTGGAAAGCCAGGGTGCACAACAGGTGCGACAGTTAGCCGATTATGTTACTGCTCCGTGGCCCTACGGCTTTATTTTCCGGAAAAACGATCCGTTTTATCCGGTTCAGGATACCATCGTGTACAATCCGGATTCATTGGTAACGCTTCGCGGCAATTTTCTGGCAAAATGGACCAACGGGCTTATGGAAACACCTCCGCTCGGACCGGTAAAAGCCTGGAAATCGCTGCATTGGAGCCGTGAAGCATTTGATGACCCTTCGGATTACGCCAATCTTTCCGTTTGGGGTGTACGGGAGGGACAGGATGATACGCTGCTGCTACAATTGTCGACAACCTTCGATACTTCGCTGGCTTTTATTCCGGCCGGTCAGTTTCCGCGAATAAAACTGAGATACAACACCGGGGATACCCTGCTGCGCTCTTTCACCCAGCCCCGGTATCTGAGAATTGTGTACGATGGGATACCGGAAGGCGCCCTGGATCCCGTTTCCACTTTTAGTTTTTACCGGGATACACTTCAACAAGGAGAGACACTGCGCTCCTCCATTGCCTTTGCCAACGTTTCGGATATCGCCATGGATAGCTTGCTGGTGAAATTCCGGGTAGAGAATAGTACAAACAATGGCCCGGAGGTATTGCTGAAGCACCGGCCGCTGCCACCCGGCGACACCCTGCACATCAACTGGACGGCAAGTACACTCGCCCTGAACGGCCCGCAACGCCTCCTGACCGAGGTAAATCCCGATAATGCCCAGCCGGAATTGTTCCACTTTAACAATGTTGCCCTGCAAGACTTTTTCGTTGCACGCGACAACAGAAACCCCTTGCTGGACGTAACATTTGATGGATTGCACATTCTCGACGGTGACCTGGTATCTCCCAAACCTGAAATTGTGGTCACCTTGAAAGACGAAAATCGCTACCTGGCCATGACCGACACAGGTACGTTCCGGCTTTCGGTGGCTTTCCCGGACGGTTCTGTAATGCCGCTCGCATTCAGCGATCCTTCCGTCACGTTTTTCCCTGCTGATGCCTCCAATTTGCCCAAGAAGAACCTTGCCCGGCTCGAATGGCGGCCAACTTTCACCCAGGATGGCGACTACCGGTTGCTGGTGAACGGGCGCGATGCCAGCGGAAATGAATCGGCTGATCTGGACTATTACATTACGTTTAAAGTCATCACCAGGTCGTCTATCTCGAATCTGCTCAACTATCCCAACCCGTTTTCCACCCGTACCTGCTTCGTTTATACGATGACAGGCGCGGAAACACCGACAAACTTCAGGATACAGATCATGACGGTGAGCGGTCGGGTGGTGCGGGAAATTACGGAAGCGGAATTCGGCCCCCTCAAAGCGGGAACCCATCAAAGTGATTTTTGCTGGGACGGCAAGGACGAATACGGGGATCAACTGGCCAACGGGGTTTATCTGTACCGTGTTGTGGCCAAAAAATCAGACGGCGCTGATTTTGAATCCTTTGAGAATGACAAGGTGGACGGGTTTTTCAAACAGGGCTTTGGCAAAATGGTGCTGATCCGTTGAAAAATGGGGCGTTACGGGTTGGTGGACAGGTGTTTTGATTTTCAGACAGGATTACATGAGACATCCCGAATTAATTTCAGACAAGACCTC
>CALMBD010000206.1 GCA_937861115.1 uncultured Bacteroidota bacterium
ACTGTTTTTGCCCTAAATATTTTGAATCACTCAGAAACGGACATTACCAATAACTTAAATACACAAGCTCCAATGATTGTAAACACGATCAACCGCTTTTGCCTTGTTGGATCAATCCCATAAAAAGTCAGGGCGCCCGGTCTTTGACTTAGCCAGAGTAAACCAATCCAGAAGATAAACGGAATAATTGCCATTAAATAAATCTCGCCTCTTGTGGTATGCGACCAACTGTCAGGGTGGCTGTAGATTTGTTTAGGGTTGATTATTTCGGATAACAGATTCATCAGCCCAATCGCGCTTTCAAAAACCAGCCAAATCGTTACCAATACCCAACCGATTGCCCTGTTCTGGAAGGTCATAAACACTGCTACAGGGAGATAAACGATGTTTATGATAAAAAATATGGAAAACAAATTGAGTTTAAAATACCTGACGAGGTCAACATATGCATCAGCATTTATGCTGTGTAATACAATATAATAAATCATCAGGATCACTCCTGTTATTTTTATTGTTCTCCCATCGGAAGTAGCATTATTCATATTAAAGACCTGCTGTGCCGGGCTACGGCAATCATCAATTTGTTTGTCCTGTAAAAATATGTTATCAGGTTTACCGTAAGTCAAACTCATTCAGAAGCCGCCATTTTTGCCCGGACTCCTGTTCAATAAGGCTGATTTTCCGGAATTCAATTTTATCGGGAAATGCAGTCTGCTCTATTTGTGCGAACAGTTCGGCATTGCAGGTTGAGTTTCGCGGATGCATTAAGGTAATATGCGGCTCATGCTTGCCCGGCCTGTCAACAAGCCCCTGTAAAATACGCTCCCGAAGGCGGTGGAATGGTTCATTATCGCCCGACCCGGGTATCAGTACGCCTTTTCCTTCTGAGAACCTGACCACCGGGCCAAATGCAATGGTAATATGCCCGGAATCCAGCCCAGTTAAATTCCTGATCACGCGATCCAGTTGCTCCAGTTCGTGTTCCCTGCAAAGCGTAACGTGCGCCCTGATCAATGCGTATTGTTCGGGGTTAAATGTTTTGCGCACTTGCTCGATGGTTCGGGAAGCCTGTTCGTCAAGAAAAAGCGTTAATTGTATGCGTTTATTATTCAAGCCGTTTTCAAATAATGACGTGATTCAGACGATAATTTTCAGGCATCCGCTAAACGGTTTTCATAGCCCGGTGATGCCTGATCGTTACAAATGCCAAAACAAGAAACGGGATGGTTGAGGCCAGGACCCTGACATTCAGGCTAATTAACCCTATTACAAACATGAGCGCCAATAAAATCCCAATTCCGCCTATACCTACATAGGTCAATATTCTGCCCGGCTTCTGCTGGAATAGCGTAATCAGCAATAATATTTGTCCTACAAATGGAAGTACGGTGAAAGGATGCAGCACAGAAAGCGGGTCGTCTGTTAATTTGGAGATAATTTCTGCTTCTGCCTGGAATAAAAACATCTTGTTGTCCTTTCCCCATTCCAGATATCCGGCCAAAGAAGAAAGAATCAGGAGAAAGTTCAGGATTTTACTTTTCATTTTCTGTTGTTTCCTTGTTCACAATATTGGTTTTGACCCGGCGATCATGGCAAAGCCGCAAACAATGCATCCGGGTCAGGCAGTGTAGAATTTTTAGTTTCAGGGTACCACACCAATCCGGTTACTATTGCTTTCAGCCAATACTTTGGAGACGCCGTGCTACATTGTTTTATCTATTACAATATTGTATTTATCCAAAAGCCCTGAAACGCCCTGTAAGGAGAACTTTGCCTTTTTTATCCTGTTTATTTCAGGGTCGATCGAATAGTTGAATGTCGTACGCAGGTCGGCTTTTTCAAGGTTGGTGTGGTCGAATGTGGCGCCCGCAAGATCGCAATGGTCAAAAACGGAATCGGTTAAATCACATTCCGAAAAATCAACTTCCTGCAACTGCACGTTTTTAAAAACAGTTTTATGGAGTTTCAATTTATAGAAAGAAGCGTGGTTCAGGGAACAGTTTTCAAAACCAATGGAAAGTCCGAATTCATTGCAGTACTCCAATTGCAATCCCAGCATTTTGCAGTCCCGGAATATGATGTCCTGGAGTGCCGTTTTAGTCAGTTTTGCCAAACTTAAATTGCATCCGACAAATTCGCATGTCGCAAACCGGATATCCGAAAGGTCCGAATTGGAAAAATCACATTGGTTAAAGACACAATTTTCATAGTCGCCTTTCCCCAATGGCTGTCGGGTAAAGTCTTCTTTGTCAAACGTTTTTCCTTCCGTATAACTTTGTCCCATTGCTGTTGTCTGTTCAATTGTTGGGTTGCGTCGCTTTCACTGTGCAGCCGCGCCAATCCACTTTTTAACAATTTCGGTCAGCACCGGCCTGTTGATTTCTATTTCTGCCATGTTCCTGAATGTCGCAATGGCGCGATCATTTTCTTTCCAGGTTAAAAGGCCGGAATTATCCTGAATAAGTTTGTCTTCGGGTTGTGTTTTGACCTTTGCCCCGCGATGAAAAATCAGTTGTATTTGATTGGGTGGCTGGATTCTCATGGTGATCCGGTCATTGCCGGCATAACAATAGTTTGGCCCGTTCCACTTGATGTTCTCCGTCAGCCCGCCGTCGGCGTTTAAAATAACCCATCGCAACTGTTCTATTGCGTCTCTGAAAGGATGGTTCAGATCGTTCAGGAACTTTGTCACCTCGTCATTCAGGTTATTCATTTGCTGTGCCATTTTTTATGTTAACGTCAGTTTTATTCAACGCCCGTATTTTAATGAATCGGGCTGTTTTGGGGAAACCGCATGGCGGCTTATAAGATTGGTTTTTTATTCCACCTCCTGCCCAAAAGTCAGTAAATTATGGTCGGGGTCCAGCAAGGAAAATTCTTTTTGTCCCCAGGGTTTGGTTTGCAAATGCCCGGCCGGGTGTATCTCTATTTTTTTGTCCAAAGCCCACTGGTATAATGCCTCTATACTATCCGTTCGGATATAAACCTGCCCGTAATTTTCCTTTGGATCAAGTTCCTTGAATTCAAAAAAGTGCATTTGAATGCCGTCTTTCTGCACCATGAGGTAGCCATCGAAGTCAGCACTGCCCGATTGCTGAAAACCCAGTTTGTTTAAATAATAATCCCTTGTAATAGCCTTGTTACGCATGGGCAATTTGGGAATGATGACGGTAAGCATGTTGTTGTAAATGGTTTGTTCCTTGTTTTTAAATACAATTCTCCCCCGCCCATGCCGGATGTTTGCCTGTTGTACTATTCACAAATTCCCCTTCTTCATCTCCCCCACCGCATAGTCAACCGCCCGCGCCGTGAGCGCCATGTAGAAGATGGAGGGGCTTTGCACACCGGTGCTGGTCATGCACGCGCCGTCGGTCACAAACACATTCTTGCAGGCGTGCATCTGGTTCCAGCGGTTGAGCATGGAGTTTTTGGGGTCGGCGCCCATGCGGCAGCCCCCCATCTCGTGAATATCCAGTCCGGGCGGCCAGTTGCGGTCGTAAGCGTTGATGTTTTTCGCACCGCCGGCCTCCAGCAGTTCGGCGCCCTGCACCAGAAAATCCTGCTTCATTTTTTCGTCGTTGTCGTCATAGTCCACATCGGTAACGAGTTGAGGTATACCCCACTGGTCCTTTTGGTTGTCGCTGAGATACACGCGATTCGACGCCTTGAGTATGGTCTCGCCCTGCATATAGATGTAGGTATGCCACTGCCCTGCTTCACACAGCGCATCCTTGTACGCGCCGCCGATCTGGGGGTTCGCTTCCGGCGCTTCACTCTGACTGCGCCAGGCGCCCATGAAAGCCATGTATCCGCCGACAAAATCGGTATCCTGCTTTTTCAGGTTCCGGAAATTGGGCATCATACACTCCGAAGGATTGTTGCCGAAATAGTATTTGTCCTGAAAACCCTCGATATCGCCGTCTATGGTGCCGCGGTAGTTGTGGAAGCCCACGTATTTACCCAGTGTACCGCTGTCGTTGCCGATGCCGTCGGGAAAACGTTTGCTTTTGGAGTTGAGCAGGATGAGGTTGGTGTTGAGCGCCGAAGCATTCATGAAAATGACTTTGGCAAAATAGTCGATCGTTTCTTTTGTATTGGTATCGACGATGCGCACGCCAACGGCCTTGCCTTTTTGTTCGTCGTAAATGATCGAGTGCGCTACGGAAAATGGCCGTACCGTCAGGTTGCCTGTTTTGGCAGCCCAGGGCAGGGTGCTGGAATTGCTGCTGAAATAAGCCCCGAACGGACAGCCGCGCATGCACTTGTTGCGTGCCTGGCATTTGCCGCGACCCTGTTCCTGGTGTATTTCGTTCGGCTCCGTGACATGCGCCCAGCGGCCCTGTACCATGTACCGGTTGCCGTAGCGGGCGTTGATCTTCGATTTCATCGACAGTTCGACGCTGTTGAACACGAACGGGGGCAGGAATTCGCCGTCGGGCATGGACTCGATGCCGTCCTTGTTGCCGCAAACGCCGATAAAACGCTCGACGTGCGAATACCAGGGCGCCACGTCTTCATACCGGATGGGCCATTCGAGGCCATAGCCGAGGCGGGCCGGCGCATCAAATTCATAGGGACTCCAGCGCGGACAGGCGCGGCCCCAAATAAGTGATTTACCGCCAACCTGATAGCCACGCACCCACACAAAATCCTTTTGCTGCACGTAGGGGTGGTCCTTGTCTTTTACAAAAAAATGCTCCGTATCCTCCCCGTAACCGGCGGCCCGGCTGATGATGGGATTGTCCTGCACCGTTTGCCGCGAGGAGACGAGGCGATGCGGGAACTCCCAGGCTTTCATCGTGGCCGTAGGATAGTCTTTCACGTGATCGACATTGCGGCCGCGTTCCAGCACGAGCGTTTTCATGCCTTTCTCGCAGAGTTCCTTGGCTGCCCAGCCGCCGCTGATGCCGCTACCGACTACGATAGCATCGAAGGTGTTCTCTGCGGCCCCTGAGGTATTGATGTTGACGGAGGGGATAGTCTTGTTTTCCATACAATCAATCTTATTGTGGCGAAGGAATGAAAAGATACGGCACGGTACGCAGTTTAAAGTAGTTTCCTGCGGATTACTGCGTAAAACTACTCCTCCCGCTTCGCGCTAAACACCCCTTCCGGCTGGATCAGGGAAATAGCGGTTGCCTTGTTGTCGGGCCCCAACTGAAATTCCACGCTGTAGCCGTTCAGTTCCTTTATCTTGAATTCCGTGCCCTGAAAGGGTTCGAGCGTATAGGTAGGCTGTCCGGGAACGGTGGCGTAAAGCGTCCGGTTGCGGGCTTCGATGGTGACACGTGTTTCTGCCTTGTCCATTTTGTATTTGCCGGCGAGGTTTTGAAGAAACGCCGGGTCAGACAAGCGGCGGGGCGCTTGCTTTTTGAAGGTCATGTCTTCCGACAAGGGATCCATGGCTGTTGTCATTTGGTACACATTTCCGTTCTGGTCTGTCTGGAAATTCAGCATAAAAGTGACCCCTACTGATTCCTCTTTTGCCCGAAATACATCGTAATGCCAGTGTTCCATGGGCAGGTCGAAGCCGTTGTACACGAGGCGCAGGCTACCCGCTTTCTCCCGGATTTCAACCACCCCATAGCCGGGATGTGCGTATTCACCGGCATAGGCATTTATTTCATGGCTGGCACGGGTTCCGGCAATGCGCCTGGGTTCGGGTTCTTCGTCCTCCTTTTTTTCTTCGTCCTGTTTGTCACCCTCGCCATACATGCGCTGGTACCAGTCTGTCGGCTCGAGATTCAGCACCAGATCAGTGGCGTACCGGGCCAGCACGGTGGGCAAACCGGAGCCGTTCTGGTTGGTCAAAACAACAAGGCCGAAGTTTTTCTCCGGCACGAGGTACACCAATGCCGAAAATCCGTCGATGTTGCCTCCATGCTGCACCACCTGTAAGCCCTTGTGGCGGTGGATAAACCAGCCCATCGCGTAGGAAGGATCCGTCAGTTCGGGGTCTTTGGCCAGGCGGGCGCCGTCCATCAGCATTTGCGGGGTATGCAGGTGCCTGATCTCGGCAGCGCTGATAATCTGCTTGTCGCCGACTTTACCATTGTTCAGGTGGAGGTTTACCCATTGGAGCATATCATTCACCGTGGAGTTGATACTTCCCGCCGGACCGATCGCATCGATGTTGCGATAATCCATACGTATGTTTTCTTTTTTATCCTTGGTCCGGTAGCCGGTTGCGGCGTCTTTTGATGATGCCATGTCTTTCACCGAAAAGTTGGATGTGTTCATGCCCAGGGGCTGGAAAATATTGGTTTTAACCATTTCCTCCCAACTGCTGCCGGAGAGGCGCCCGGCCAGGTACCCGGCGGTCATGAACATGAGGTTGTTGTATTGCCAGGTGGTGCGAAGGCTCTTGTTGGGTGGCAGGTAGCGCAGGCGATCGTATATCTCCTTCCGGGAAAACGGAGAGCCATACCACATCAGGTCGTGGCGCGGTAGTCCGGAGCGGTGGCATACCAGATCGACAGCGGTCATTTCCCGGGTAGCGAAGTCGTCATACAGTTTAAAATCGGGCATGTATTGCACGACGGGTTTGTCCCATTCCAGTTGACCGCGGTCGGCGAGTATCGCCAGTACGGCGGCGGTAAACGCCTTGGAACTGGAGCCGATGGCAAACTGGGTATTGGCGGTCACCGGCTGTTTTTGCTCCAGGTTGCGGTATCCGAATCCATCGGCAAGAATTACTTTGCCATCCATCACGATACCAAAGCCCAGCCCCGGTGTGAGGCGTTGCTGGCGGAGTGAATCGGCCAGATGTCGCAGCACACCGGCAACCTCCTGCAAGTGGCGTTCCGCTTCGGCTTTTTTCGCCGCGCTTTCCAGGGTCAACCGCATGGGGAACGACATGCCGGACTGGCTGAACGTACCTTCCACTACTTCCGCCTTGTCATTGAATTTTCCGGAAAAAGAAGCGCTTCCGGGCACCTCGGGCAGGTTGAAGCGCATGTTTGCATCTGCAATAACAAGATCGGCGAGTGGCATGCCCTTGATGGACTGCTCGGGGATATTCAGGACACCCGTCCACGTGCCGGACGCTTTTTTCAGTTCGATAGAAAGGTCCAGGCTTCTGCCCGGGAGTTCAATCGCGCCTTTCCAGGTACCGGAGTAATCGGTCTGGGCCAAAGCGCTGACTGTAAATAACAGAAAACAGAACAGGGGGAGGAATGCTTTTTTCATGTGTTGTTGGTTTTGTCTGATGATACTGCTGACGGCAGCCGGCAAATATGGGTAGCAGGCGGTTTTTCGGGGGCGCTTTTCGATGAAGGCAGAAAGTTAACGCACAGAAGGCATAAAAAACAAAGACTCCCGGCGCCGGGCGTCGGGAGTCTTTGTTTTTTATGCCTTCTGTATGTACTTACCGCTGCTTTTTCTCTTCTTTCTTGTCGCCGCCCGCCGGTTTCTTTTTGTCCTTCTCGTCCTTGTTTTTTTCCTTGTCCTTTTCTTCTTCGGGTTTATGGCCGAAGAGTTTTTTGAACAACCCGGGCTTTTTCTCCTCCTCGTTATCCGGCGCTTTTTCCAAAGGCTCGGCGCCGACTTCGCCGCCGGGCAGGTCGGCCGTCATGTCATTCCCGTCTTTGGCGGGTGTGGTGTACATGGCTACCATAGAGTCGCGCAGGGTCGAGTCCCGTACATTGTTCAGCAGCAAATTAAACGAATCCGGTTTAATACTGACCCACGGGTGGCAGCCCAGTGATGCGAGCACTTCCGGTTTCGGAGTAGGGAACCGTTCACTGAGCAAACGGCCGAGTTTTTTGTCATTAGCCACTTTATTCCAGAACCAGCCGACAATAGGCAAGGCCATGGCCGACCCTTGCCCCAGCGACATCGAACGGAAGCGAACCGCCGGGCTTTCAGCGCCTACCCATGCGCCGGTGACGAGTTGCGGATTGAAGCAGACAAACCAGCCGTCGGCCTGGTTTTGGGTGGTGCCGGTTTTCCCGGCAAAATCGCCCTGAATACCGTACCCCCGACGCAGGCGCGAACCGGTACCGTAGTCGATTACATTTTGCAGCATTTTGGTCATTGTCGCCGCCTGGTTGACGGTAAGGGCCTCCACATGCGGGCCCATATCGGGGTTAGCCTCCAGTTCAGCCTTGTAGTCGTATACCACTTCGCCGCTGCGGTTCATCACCTTTACCACGGCAACAGGTTCCGGACGCACGCCCTGGTTGGCGATGGTACCGTATACCTTGACCATATCGTACAGATTGATGTCGGCGGCGCCGAGGCTGATGCCGTATTCGCGGGGCAACTTGGACGTCACGCCCATCTTCGTGGCCAGGTCAATGGTTTTTTGAATACCCACCTTTTCAATGATTTGCGCCGCTACAACGTTGACGGATCGCGTCAGGGCGCCGCTCATGGAATACCAGCCGCCGTACCGCTCATCGGCATTGTGCGGCTCCCAGTCCACAATCATTTTGATCTGGTTGGCAAAGTAGGTACAGGGGCGCATGGTATCCTGAAGCGCAGCAGCATAAACAATAGGCTTGAAAGTGGAGCCCACCTGCCGTTTGCTGAGGATGTGATCAAACTTGAAATACTTGAAATTGGTGCCGCCCACCCAGGCCCGTATATAGCCGTTGCGGTGGTCCATAGCCATAAAACCGCAGTTGAGCAGGCAAAAATAATAGCGCACGGAATCAATGGGACTCATGGTGGTGTCCACTTCGGATCCGCCCTTGTTCCAACTGAACACGCTCATACTTACCGGCTCTTCAAAATTCTTCAGCGCATCTTCCTTGCTCATCCCGGCATCCATAAGGGCATCCCAGCGCGCACTGTTTTTTACCTGCTGGTCGATCCATTTGTCGTCGCCCCAGGGTTTGTCCTTTTTATAACTTTTCCAGTGCTTGTCGAACTGTTTCTGCAACTCCTGCATCTGCTTTGCCACGGCCTCTTCGGCGTATTGCTGCATTTTGCTGTGCAAGGTGGTGTAAATTTTGAGTCCGTCGGTATAAAGGTTGTATTTGGTATCGTCGTCCTTTTTGTATTTTTCCAGGAGTTTGGGCATCACATCGGTGCGCAAGTATTCGCGGAAGTAAGTACCCAGCCCGCCGTTGTTGCTGTCTACATTATAGCGCTTGGCGCCTACGGGTTTCGGACTGAGCTGGTCGTATTCTGCCTGGCTGAGGTGGCCGTTGTTAACCATTTGCCGGAGCACGACGTTGCGGCGTTTCTGCGCGTTTTTCGGGTTGCGGACGGGATTGTAAAGGGTGGTACCTTTCAACATACCCACCAGGGTGGCGGCCTGATCGACAGAAAGGTCTTTGGGTTTTTTATTGAAATATTGCCGGGAAGCCACGTTGATGCCAAATACGTCGCCGCCAAAGGGCACGGTATTGAGGTAAAGGTTGAGCAGTTCGGGTTTGGTATATATTTTTTCGAGGCTAACGGAAATGAAGTTTTCCCGTATTTTATTGATTACCAGGCTAATGCCGGGTATTTTGTATTTCTGGCGCGGATACAGGTTTTTGGCGAGTTGCTGACTCAGGGTGGAGCCGCCGCCAAGCCCTTCGCCGGCCAAGACGCCGTAGCCCACGCGAAACCAGCTTTGAATGTCGATGCCGCTGTGTTCCAGAAAACGTTTGTCTTCCGTGGCGATAAGGGCGTTGATGATATAGGGCGAAATATTTTCAAGTGCAATAGCGGTGCGGTTCTCGATATAGAACTTGCCGATAAGCACGCTGTCGGCCGTATAAATTTCCGTGGAGTTGGCCGTTTCAATATTTTTCAACTCTTCTGTAGAGGGCAGTCTGCCGAACAACCCGATCGCGACGCCAAGGATGAGGAACAACAGCAGATAAATGCCCCATTTGATCAGGCGGCCGGTCCAGCCGAGCAGGGTGCCGACGAGCGGGAAACGCTCCCGGAAGGAAGCCCAGGCGTTCCGCAGAGGGGCGGTAAGCCGGCGCCAGGCGTCGGTAACCGGCGCCAGGCGCATCCGTATTGGAGCGATGAATTGCGCCCAGACGCTTCGCGCGGGGGCAGTGATCTCGGCGAAACGCTGGCGGGCAGTCTGTAGACTATTATTAAGAGACTTCAAAAAATCGCGCATATCCGGTTGGGAAACATTTGCGGGAGGCTGTTCTTCGAACGACAGTTTCCCGGGAGCGCGAAGGTAGAAAAATTAGATGTGCTTTACATCTGATATTTCACCTCCTTCGCCTCGGGTTGTTCGATTTTTACGCTTTCAAATATATTGTCATCACCGGCAGGCGCCTCGCGCGTTGCAACAGGCGGCGCAAACAACGGAATGCGCTCATCGAACCAGGATATAAGTTGTTCAACCGAAACCTGAGGCCCTGTTTTGTCCTCATATTGTCCGAGGTCGGTAACGCCCAGCACATCGGCGCCGAGGTACTGACCCAACTGGTAGTAGGCCTCCCATTGGATTTCGTCAAAAAACTGATCGCTCGTGGATTCGTGCGGGAAGTCGGGGTGGTATATCTTATACTTGTACGTGCCGTATTTCAGGTAATCGTCATCTTCCGAGAGGTAAGGCTTGCCGGCAGGCGCCAGTACGGAAGATTTGACATAAATAAAGGTGCCCACCTTGCGCGGCTCGTCGAAGTTGACGATGTGGTTCTCTTCTTTTTGGGTGTCGGGATGGATCACTTTTGTATCCTCCCACCACTGGTAAATATCGGCGATGGCAAAACGCTTCTTGGAATACACCTGCGAGGGCCGCGGACGGATGAGTTCCTCCGGTTGCTGGTCGCTGCGGAAACGGATTTCCAGACCGAGTTCGTTGCGCGCGCGGATGATGAGGTTGTTCAGATCGGCGAAACCATAGGCTTTGTCTTCACCGGCATCTACGGACACGATCAGGCGGCAGCCGCGACGCAGGAGTTCGTACACGCCGAGATTTTCGATGTGGCCGCCGTCCGAAATATTGATCATCTTGTTGCTCAACCCGATACGCCCCATGAGTTCCTTGAAAAAATAGACGGGCCACCATACGATAGCGTAACTCTTTTCCAGGATAATGGGGTTGGAAATCCAGAAGCCAAGGCGTGCGTTGAACAGCGTCATCAGCACGCTGAGCAGTTTGTTGGAATAGACACCCAGGCCGGGGTTAACGGCAGCAGCCGAGATGGTTACCGCGGCCGGCAATGTCATTTTCCGGTAGTCGATATAGCGGTCGGTGGGGACGTAACACGTCAGTTTGGAACCGCAGAACAGGGGACTGAGCAGAAAATAATCGCTGGCCTTGGAGCCTTTGAACTTGTCGCCGCCACCCGGATTTTGCAGGTTGAGGCAGGTGTTGATGAGCGGGTACGGCGCCAGATAATCGGACTTGTTCGCGGAGTCGACCTTGAACACGTCTTTCAGCGGAATATTCTTGTGGTCGCCGGCAAAGCGCAGGAACAGATCGGCCAGTTGTTTGCGGTAATAGCGGTGAAAACTCAGGGCGTTGGGGTTGGTAAAAAAGCCGAGCACAAACAACAAAACGGCATTGATCCCGTAATCGAGCAACATGGGGTTCGTCGGCCGGGCGCCGGTTTTTACCCCTGCGAGCAATATCCAGGCATATAACGACAGCCCTACGATACCCAGCACGGATTCCAGTCGGTTGAATTGTTTGGAAACACTCAGGTTGTAGTTGAGCGCAATATTGATCACAAAATGGAGCAACATCAGTCCGCCGGTCACCAGCAGGGCCCACCACTCAAACTGCATGGCCAGACCGGTTGTGTTGCCTACCGGATTGCCTACCAGCCCTGTAATAATCGTGTAGAGGTAATAGATGATCCCTGCGACAATGACCGGACTGATCAGGCTCATCAGCCAACTGACCAGGAAGGCTATTGTCATCAGGAAGGTATTGCCTGTTTTCCAGATGCCTTGTCCCGGCGTGAGGTATTCGCCGTGCTGGCGCATGCCCGCGATATGCTCGTTGGTAAACAGATGGTTGAAATCGCTTTTTTCCTTTATCGTCGCCTGTACGTAGGAGTGGGTGTACCCGCCGCCCGAAACAGTGCTCAAATAATCGGCCTTTTGCAGGATGCCGAATTTGTTCAGCGTTTTCAAAAAACCGAGGTTAATGGTCGCCGAGCGTATCCCGCCGCCCGACATGGCGATGCCGAACCAGTTTTCCTGTTCGGGCGTTCCGGTGGATTGTTCCAGTTTCTGGCGCCGCAACCGGAGTTGTTCTTTCTCGCGCTGAATGACTTCCTTGAAATTGAATGTACTCATCTTTGTATGGTTTCATGTTTAAGGGCTTCATGGTTTCATGGATTCATTGTTTAAGGGTTGGGGTATATGAAGCAATTGCCAGGAGTCAATTAACTGACAAGTGTTTTCTATCTTGCAGCAAAATTAGAATTACCCCCGAACCTGCCTCGAAAATGATATAAATTTTCAACTCCCCCCTAAAGCCCAACCATGAAACAATGAAACAATAAAACCTTGAAACCATGAACCCCCTGAACCTTTCTCAACCATGCAAGCAGTCGTTTTCGGCAAACTATACAAGGATAAGGACCTTCCGCATATTCAGGCGCTGTTCGATGCGCTGCATGCCGAGGGGATTACCACCTATGTTTATACGCCCTTCCTGGAAATGATCGAGCAGAAGGTCAAAATGCCCGGTGCATTTGCAGCCTTCGACGGTTACCGCGATTTTTTGGTGCACCAGATCGACGTCGTCATTGTACTGGGCGGCGACGGCACTATGCTGAACGCCGTGACGCTGGTGCGCGATTCCGGCGTGCCGATGCTCGGGATTAACCTCGGCAGAATGGGATTCCTGGCCAGCGTGGAAAAAAAGCACATTCTACTGTCCGTACAAAAACTCCGGCGGGGCCAATACCAGATCGAAGAGCGCGCCATGCTGTACCTCGAAAGCCATCCGGAAATTTTTGGCGAGATCCCTTTTGCGCTGAACGACTGCACACTGCTCAAACGCGACACATCGTCCATGATCACCATTCACGCTTTTCTGAATGGCGATTATCTCAACTCCTACTGGGCCGACGGGCTCATTATCGCCACCCCGACGGGCAGCACAGGCTATTCGCTCAGTTGCGGCGGACCTGTGGTATTCCCCGGTTCCGGCAATTTCGTGATCACCCCCGTGGCGCCGCACAACCTCAATGTGCGGCCTATTGTCATTTCCGACTCCTCTGTCATCTCCTTCGAGGTGGAAGGCCGCGGCGAGAATTTTATCTGTACGCTCGATTCACGCTTCGAACTGATCCACGCCAACTATCAACTGGCGGTCCGCAAAAATGACTTTCCGATCAAACTGGTGCAATTGCAGGACACCAGTTTCCTCAATACCATCCGGGAGAAACTGGGCTGGGGTGAAGACATCCGGAACTAGAGGCACAGGCACTAACTGTCGCCAACACGCTCAAATCGCGCCGTAAAATGCCGTAAAAAAGGCGGTTCGCTGACGATCCGAAATCCTTTTACACTTTCCCTGTCGTCGAGCAGGCCGGTAAAAACCTCCGCCACATAATCGATATGGCTTTGCGTGTAAACCCGCCTGGGAATCGCCAGGCGTACCAGTTCCATGGCTGCCGGGATCAGCCGGCCGGCTTCATCGTATTTGCCGAACATCACCGAGCCGATCTCGCAGCAACGGATACCGCCTTTCAGATAAAGTTCGCAGGCGAGCGCCTGACCGGGATACTCTTCCGGCCGGATATGGGCATAAAAGGCTTTCGCATCGATGTATACGGCATGTCCGCCGGCCGGCCACAGAACGGGCACACCCATCCGGCGGAGTTTTTCGGCCAGGTATTCCGTGCTTTTGATGCGGTACTCCAGGTAGTCTTCCTGAAAAACTTCTTCGAGACCGATGGCAATGGCTTCCATATCGCGACCCGAGAGGCCGCCATACGTGGAATATCCTTCGGTGATGATCAATACGGTGCGGCATTGGATGGCAAGTTCCAGGTCGCGCAGCGCCAGGAAACCGCCGATATTGGCCAGGGCGTCCTTTTTCGCGCTGAACACACACCCGTCGGCCAGAGAAAACATTTCTTTTGCAATATCCCGGCACGACTTTTTGTCGAAACCCGGTTCCCGTTGCCGGATAAACCAGGCGTTTTCTGCGATGCGGCAGGCATCGAGAATGAACCGTATTCCATTCGATTTACATATTTCAGACACCTCCCGGGCGTTTGCCATGCTGGCAGGCTGTCCGCCGCCGCTGTTGTTCGTCACCGTAAGGATCACAGCGGCAATATTGGCAGCACCATAACGCCCGATGTATTCCCGCAGTTTAACAGTGTCGAGATTGCCCTTAAAAGGATGGTATGTTTCCGGCTGCAGACCTTCCGGAGCCGGGCAGTCGATGGCTGTCGCACCGGAGAATTCGATATTTGCCCGGGTGGTATCGAAGTGCGTGTTGCTGATAAATACCTTGCCGGGTCCGCCGATGCGGGTGTACAACAAGTGCTCTGCTGCACGGCCCTGATGGGTCGGCAGGATATAGGGATAATCCGTCAGGTCGCGAACGGCGGTCTCCATGCGCAGCCAACTGGAGGCGCCGGCATAACTTTCGTCGCCACGCATCATACCGGCCCACTGCTCGGCACTCATGGCCGAGGTGCCGCTATCGGTCAGCAGGTCGATGATCACTTGCCCGGAACGGAGCAGAAAGGGGTTGTAATGCGCTTCGCGCAGGAAATCGCGGCGTTCCGCTTCCGTGGTCAGCCGGATGCGCTCCACCGATTTTATGCGGAAAGGTTCTATAATCGTGTTAAAATTCATCTGACTTTACCGGCCCGTTTCAAAGCGTCCCGCGCCGCTGTTGTTCGGCCTCGATCGATTCAAACAGGGCTTTGAAATTGCCTTTGCCAAACGATTTGGCGCCTTTGCGCTGGATGATCTCGAAGAACATCGTCGGGCGATCTTCCACAGGCCTCGTGAATATTTGCAGCAGATAGCCCTCGTCGTCGCGATCGGCCATGATGCCGAGTTCTTTAAGCCGGGAAAGGTCTTCATCGATCACGCCGACGCGATCCCAGACAGAATCGTAATAACTGCCCGGAACATACAGAAATTCGACACCGCGCTTGCGCATTTCGCTGACTGTGAACACAATATCGTCAGTGGCGACTGCAATATGCTGGCATCCTGCGCCTTCGTAGAAATCGATAAACTCTTCGATTTGGGATTTCTTGACGCCTTCGGCGGGTTCGTTTATAGGAAACTTGATGCGCCCGTTTCCGTTGGTCATCACTTTGGACATCAGGGCGGAATACTGGGTGCTGATGTCTTTGTCGTCGAAAGAGATCAGGTTGGCAAAGCCCATGACCTCCCGGTAGAACTGCGCCCAGGTGTTCATCTGTCCCCAGTTTACGTTGCCGACCATGTGATCGATATATTTCAGCCCCGTCTCTTTGGGATTATAGGCCGAAAACCACGGCTGATAACCGGGCAGGAACAGTCCGTTGTAATTTTTGCGCTCTACAAATATGTGCACGGTATCGCCATAGGTATGAATGCCGGAACGCACCACCTCGCCGAATTCGTCGCGCTCCACAACAGGCTCCATATAGGAAGTGGCGCCGCGGTTGATGGTCTCCCGGTAGGCCTGCCGGGCATCGTCGACCCAGAGTGCGATCACTTTTACCCCGTCGCCGTGCCTTTTGATGTGTTCGGCAATAGGAGAATGTGAACTGAGCGGTGTCGTCAGCACCAATCGTATTTTACCTTGCGACAGCACGTAGGAAGTGCGGTCGCGCACGCCCGTTTCCAGTCCGGCGTACGCCATCGACTGAAAACCAAAAGCGGTTTTATAATAATGAGCGGACTGCTTGGCGTTGCCGACGTATAGTTCCACATAGTCGGTGCCGAGCAGGGGGAGAAAATCATCAGCCTCGGGAAATACCTTTTCAAGGCCGTAGTTGTAGTTCTGAATATTCGTCAGCGTAGCCATTGATCGTTATTTTTAGCGTTTTGGATACAGTATTGGCACTTATACCGCCGTTTCTTCCGGCAACCAGGATTTGTAATAGTCTTCCACCTCCAGTTGCATCGCGGCTTTGGTAATCATGACCGGCCGGAAAGGATCGATCATTACGGCCAGTTCCTCGGTAGCCGTTTTGCCGATACTGCGCTCGATAGCGCCCGGGTGCGGTCCGTGCGGAATACCACCGGGGTGCAGCGTCAGTTGCCCTTTCTGGATATTGTTGCGGCTCATGAAGTCGCCGTCCACGTAATAGAGTATCTCGTCGGAATCGATATTGCTGTGGTGGTAAGGCGCGGGTATGGCATGGGGATGATAATCGTACATACGCGGCACGAAGGAACACACTACAAAGCCGTCGGCCTCGAACTGCTGGTGGATGGGCGGCGGCATATGGATGCGGCCGGTAATCGGCTCAAAATCAAATACAGACATCGCCCAGGGGTAATGGTGGCCGTCCCAGCCCACCACGTCGAAAGGGTGCGTGGCGTACACGTAGGGGTAAATCATGCCCTGCTTTTTGATCTTCACAAGAAAATCGCCGTGCTCGTCGTGCGTTTCCAGATCCTGCGGCATCTTGATATCGCGTTCGCAAAACGGCGCGTGTTCGAGCAATTGACCAAACTGGTTGCGGTAGCGCTGGGGCGTACGCAGCGGACTGAAGGATTCGATGAACAGCAGCCGGTTTCGGGTACTCAGAAAATGGATTTTATAGATCGTGCCGCGTGGGATCACGATGTAATCGCCGTACTCGAAAGGAATCTGGCCGTACATGGTTTCCACCCAGCCGTGACCGCTATGGACAAAGATCATTTCATCGGCGTCGGCATTTTTAAAAAAATAATCCCTGGAACCGTGGTGCGGCGCTGCCAGCCCGATATGCAGGTCGTTGTTCACAAAAAGAACTTTGCGGCTGTCGAGATAGTCGTCGGCATAGGGCAGTTCAAAGCCCTTGAAACTGAGGGCCGACAGGTTTTTATCAATCGCAATTTCCGGCTCTACAGACCAGGGTGTGCCTTTTTCCTTGACGATAGTAGGTGGATACAGGTGGTAAACCAGGGATGATACCCCTGAAAAGCCCTGTGTCCCGACCAGTTCTTCCTGGTACAGGACACCCGCATGGTTGCGAAACTGTACGTGGCGTTTCCGCGGAACCTTGCCCATCTTATGGTAAAATGCCATACGCTTTTTCGGCAAAGATGGCAGGTGATTCCAAAACCGTCCCTGACCCCGCTCAGCGACGGCGATGATTATTGTCAGCCCCTGCTGTACAACGGACTTCCTGGTCCGTTGTACGGTGACGTATTACAAAATTACCGTCATAAGCGACTTGCTGAAAAAACGCTGTACCTTGCGGCGTTTTTGGCAAAATAGAGGGACAAAGGCTTCCGTTCGTTCGTTTTTCTGACCGCCCGTCCGGCGGAGTGTGTGGAAAAGAAGAGCAGAGGTGCCGGCAGCCAGGTATCCTCGTTCATTTTTTTTCACCAGCCTGCCGGCTCCGGCAGGCACACACTATTTTAATGACTGCATTCAAGAATTTGGGTATCGACGACGATCTGCTACAAGGGATCGCCGCTTTAGGATTTGAGACGCCCACCCCGGTACAGGAACTGGTTATCCCGACTGCCCTGACCACTGACGATGACATTATCGCGCTGGCACATACCGGTACCGGCAAAACCGCCGCTTTCGGCCTGCCCCTGCTGCAACGGATCAACCCGGAAGAACGCGGCATCCATGCGCTGGTGCTGTGCCCCACGCGCGAGTTGTGCGTACAGGTTGCCAGCGACCTGGTCAACTATTCCAAGTTTGCCCACCAGTACAAAGTCGTGGCTGTGTACGGCGGCGCGAGTATTGAAACACAAATACGCCAGATCAAGGCCGGCGCACAGATCATTGTCGCCACTCCCGGCCGCCTCATGGACCTGATGACCCGCAAAGCCGTGCGGCTCGACCAGGTAGAGCGCGTGGTGCTCGACGAGGCCGACGAGATGCTCAACATGGGCTTCAAGGAGGCTATCGATTTTATCCTCGGCGCTGCGGAAAACCGCAGTTCCATCTGGCTGTTTTCGGCGACCATGCCCGACGAGGTACGTGTCATTGCGGCCAATTACATGGACAATCCCCGCGAACTGAGCACAGGAAAACGCAACCAGACCAATGAGAACATCGAGCATATCTATTATGTATGCCGCGCCAACGACCGTTACGCCGCGCTCAAACGCGTGGTGGACGCCAACCCCGGCATTTATGCCCTGATCTTCTGCCGCACCAAAAATGAAACGAAGGAGATCGCCGAGCAAATGATCCGCGACGGCTACGACTCCGACGCCCTGCACGGCGACCTGGCCCAGAGCGACCGCGACCGGGTGATGCAGCGCTTCCGCGAGGGCAACCTCCAGTTGCTCGTCGCTACCGATGTGGCCGCCCGCGGACTCGATGTGAGCAACATCAGCCACGTGATCAACTTCGGCCTGCCCGATGAGATCGAGTCGTATACCCACCGATCGGGTCGTACCGGTCGCGCCGGCCGTACCGGAGTGAGTATCAGCATCGTCACGCCGAAGTATGAAGACAAAATCCGCCTGATCGAGCGCAAGACCAAAGCGAGTTTTGCCAAAATGCCCATCCCGACGGGAATGGAGGTCTGCGAACAGCAACTGTTTCAGATCGTCAACAATATTCACACCCAGGAAGTACACCACGCGGAGATCGAGCCTTTTATGGGTCGCATCTACGCCGAGTTGAAAGACCTTACCAAAGAGGAACTCATCAAGCGATTTGCGAGTGTGGAATTCAACCGCTTCCTGGCTTATTACCGCAGCGCGCCGGATATCAACATCTACCCGAAAGGCGACAAACGCAATGTGCGCACGGAAACGGCGCGTCCGAACGGGAGCATGCAGCGCCTCTTTGCCAACGTCGGTGAAATGGACGGTGTGTCGAAGCGCGACTTTATCCAGTTGCTTTCCAAAACACTTGGCGTACCGAGTCAGGCGATCGGCCACATCGACATGAACCGCGCCTATATGCACTTCGACCTCGATTCCGCCTATGTCGACACCGTGCGCGAAGGGCTCTCGGAATTCACCATCAACGGCCGCCGCATCCGCCTCGACGATGCCTCGGAAAAACAGGAGAAGCGGGGACCGAAGTCAGACCGCCCTTTTGAAAAATGGGACAAAAAGAAGAAGAAAGGTAAGAAGTGGTGAGTTCGTGCCGCCACCAAGCCTCCAACGCATAAAAAAACGCCTTTTGCGGTTTCAACCACAACAAGGCGTTTTTTTATCTGCCAACATTATACTCACTTACCCTTTCTCGTCCGCAACGGTATTTCCGGAAGGTTCCCCTGCCGTATCTGCGGCGGTCGTTCCATCCGTAACGGAAGGATCGGCAGGCGGTTCATCGTCCGGCAATTCTGCTACAGGCGACTGTTCCGGGTCGGGTAGCGCATCGGGGTCTTCGGGCATCATGTCAGGAGAAATTGATTCCTCCTTTTTCTGCTCATCCATAAAGCCATCGCGAAAAAACCGGCGCTGGAACAACAGAATGGAAAGAATACCGGTGGTGATGGACGCATCGGCCACATTAAAGATAGGACTGAAGAACAAAAAACTGTCGCCGCCCAGCCATTCGGGCAGCGTGATGGTAGTGATGGGGAAATAGAACATATCGACCACGCGCCCGTGCAAAAAGCCGTTCATCGGCAAGCCCTCGGCGAGGCCATATCCCTGGCCGAAAGGCGCCAGGACAGCCAGTCCGTCGTCGTGAAAACCGCCGGTAAAGATGAGCGCGTAAAAAGTGCTGTCGATAATATTGCCCAGCGCTCCGGCCGTTATCAGGCCGATGCAGTACACAAATCCTATCGGCGCTTTTACACGCAACAACATGCGCGTGTACCAGATCAGGCCGGCTACCATCAGGATTCGAAACACACTGAGCAGCAGTTTGCCGTAGTCGAATTCGCCGTGCGTTACATTGAATTCAATGCCGAATGCCATGCCTTTATTTTCCACGAAGTGCAGGCGGGCCCAGTTGAGGCCGAACATCTTCACTTCGTCGTTCAACGCAAAATTCGTCTTGATGTAAAACTTGGTGGCCTGGTCGATCAACAATACCAGCAGTACCAGCAAGGCCACTTTATATCCCTGTTTCAACGTAACGGTGGGTTTTTGTGAAAAAGTCCGCAAAGAAACGACGATTCCTGCGATTACAAGGGTAATTGACGCGTAGAAATTGGAAATTCCGCACTGTCTATCGTCTGCTGTCCAACTGCCGCAACAGCCAGTCGCGCTCCATTAACGGATTGGTGCCGGTGATAAGTTGCCTCAGCCGTTCGGTCTGGGCCTTGGAGTAGGGGTTGAGGTGGAGCAGTTTTTTCATCAGACTGATGAGGTTTTTGTAAGCGGATTTTCGGGCAGGGTCGAGCGCTTCCTTGCGTTGCAGGTAAATGCGCAGGCTTTCGAGCAGCGATTCAAAAGCATCAAGTTCGTCCTGTTCGTAGTATATTTTTAACAACATGGTCTTGGCCACAATGTTTTGAAGCATATCGTCGTATTCAAACTCGACAAGATAGCGCTGTGCTTTGTCATAATCTCCTTTCTCAAAGTAAAGCCTGGACAGGCTGAAGTTGACAGTTCCGTTTCGGCGTTTTTCCTCCAGAAATTGCTGGTATTTATCGATGAAATTCTCTGCCCAGTCAAACTCCCCGATGCGCATGGCAAATGCAACAGCGTTGCTGAAAGTATAACTCGTGATCTGGTTGTTTTCTATAAGTATACCGGTCTCCAGCCCCTGCCGGTAAAAATTAAGGGCCCGCCGGCAGTAATCCAGGTTGCCTTGATTGACCTTTGCAGCACAGTAATTTAACGCAGCAAGGTAAAAGGTACGTACTTCCGATGGGCCAAAGTGTTCCATTTTGGTATGGATCAGTTGTTCCATTTTATCAAAATAGGTTTCTTCACTCGGGTTGATCAAGGCCATATAGGTAAAGTAATAGGCTGCTATT